>CAJGCH010000043.1 GCA_904501845.1 uncultured Bacillaceae bacterium
AGCGAAAGTATTCTTCCCGATCAAGAATAAGAAATACACGAAAAGGCATCTAATATTGCTCAGTCTCATTTATCAGCTAAAGGGCAGCCTTTCAATTAACGAGATTAAGGGAATACTTGACCCGCTTAATGAACAGATTGTCACGGATGATCTGGCTATTGACTGGCTGTATGAGATATTCTTGAAGCAAACTGATAAGAACGCATTGATTTTTGCGGAAAGTGTTGAAGCGAGCATGGAGCAGCTTACGGAATTGATTGGGGAGGAGCAGGGGGATAAAGAAGAGGATGCGGATTACTATGAGGATCTCCTTGTCGTCGCCTCGCTTGCCCATATGAGCCAATTGTATAAACGCGCCGCTGAAAGGCTCGCCGCCAAGATTGGAGAGAACAAGGCAAATAAGGGTAAATAAAAACCCCCTTTTTCAGAAACCTGAAGGAAGGGGGTGTTCGCCTTTACCGAAGAGTTGATGCTTTCTGCATCGGCTCTTTTTATTTTGTTTTAATCTTTCCAGTCCATTTTTTGAAGCCGCCATCAAGCTGATAAAGGTCGCGGTAGCCATTTTTGTATAGCATTTGCGCCGCTCTTGTGCTTCTCATTCCGCTTTGGCAGTATAAGTATACCGGCTTGTCCTTGCGCAATTCCTTCATGCGCATCTTTAACTGGGTAGATGGAATGTTGCGTGCTCCCAAAATATGTCCGCCTTCAAACTCTTTCTGTTCACGAACATCAATCAGCTGGGCTTTACGGTATCCAGCCTTGAATTCATCTTGGGATATGGTCTTGACCATTTTTTTTGTAGAGAAATAGCTGTAAACTGAATATGCAATGATTAGCACAGCTAGGCCAATCAGAATGTATGACGTTAATGACAATGAAATCCCCACTTTCTCTTATGTTCCCTCACTTATTATACAGGTAGATATTTTGTCTGGCAAAAATTTTTTATAGGAAAATCGTCAAAAAAGGTGCTTTAATCTTTACGCCTTCATCCTTTCCTCGATATAATCTATATTCTGGTCTTCGAGATAGGATATCCATGATGATATGAAGTGAATTTGCAGAAATTAAGAAAGCGCGAAGAGTGTTTAATTTTGTTCGTTTAGGGTAGAAAATTATTCATATTCCTCTGCTAGCTCTATTTTTTGCTCGCTAGAAACATTTGACAAATTTTAAAATAAATGCACAAATACAATATATGGTATGCGTTCGGAAAATAAGAACACAATATGTAGTTGAATTTCAAAATGACGTATGATAACGTTTAGATATATTAAAACGAACTGCAACTGAGAAAGAAACATCTATGAAGAAATACTTAAGAGGTTGGGAGAGATCATATTGTATACTGCTGTTAATCAAAAGCTGTCTGTAAATGTCGAAAGGTTAAATAAGGATATTGCCAATTTTCCACAGGTGTTCCCAATAACACCCGACATGAAGAAGACATATAAAGGTGTCTCAAGACTCGTTATGATCGATCGCTATTCGTTTAAGGACACGGAGAAGCTAACGCTTGCCAATGGTGACTTCGTTGTATTAACAATCAAGGAAGATCCGAAATTCCCAGCCCGCGGACTAGGATATGTTCAAGAAATCGATTGGGAGAAGAAGAAAGCCTATGTTCTTGTAGAGGAAGAGTTCAGAGCTTCCTTGGACAAGCATGAGGAAATCAAAACAGGATTGATTTGCAAGTCGCTTGACGTCATTGAAAAGCCGCTTGAGATTTATTATGAGCAAATCGCGAAACGTAACGCATATGGATTGGCGAAAGTTGAGAAAACGGAAGAAAAGCGCCAGGAATCATTTGAAAAATTCTATCAGCAATTGGTTAAGACGAACTTTATCCCTGCCGGCCGTGTGTTATATGGAGCTGGTTCGGAGACGGAGGTCACATACTTCAACTGTTACGTTATGCCATTCATCAAGGATAGCCGTGAGGGGATTTCTGAACACCGAAAGCAAGTTATGGAAATCATGAGCAGAGGCGGCGGTGTTGGGACGAATGGTTCCACATTGCGTCCGCGTAATGCCCTTGCAAGAGGGGTTAACGGTAAATCATCCGGTGCGGTATCTTGGCTCGATGATATCGCGAAATTGACCCATCTGGTTGAACAAGGAGGGTCACGCCGCGGCGCGCAAATGATCATGCTCGCTGACTGGCATCCGGATATTGTTGAGTTCATTATTTCCAAGATGCAGAACCCGAAAATCCTGCGTTTCCTAATGGAAGTATCAAAGGATGAATCGATTCAAAGGCATGCCGCAGAGAAGCTGAAATTTACTCCGCTTACCATGCAGGAGCAAGCTATGTATCAAGGAATTCTGAATTATAAGACCATTCCGGGCCTTGGCGGATTCAGTGAAGACATCATCCGAGATGCAGAGGAGAAGCTGGCGCAAGGCGGTAATGACACTGTCCATAATCCAGACTTTTTGACTGGCGCCAATATCTCTGTTTGCCTCACAAAAGAGTTCATGGAGGCTGTCGAGAACGATGCTGAATATGAACTGCGCTTCCCTGATGTGGAATCCTATAGTCCGAAGGAGATGGAGATCTACAACAATGAATGGGCGGAATGCGGGGATGTGCGCGAGTGGGAAAAACGCGGACATGCGGTTCGTGTGTATCGTACGGTAAAAGCAAAGGAATTGTGGAACTTAATCAACATTTGCGCGACGTATTCTGCTGAGCCAGGCATTTTCTTTATCGATAATGCGAATGACATGACGAATGCAAAGAGCTACGGACAAAAGGTCGTTGCGACAAACCCATGCGGTGAGCAGCCTCTAGCTCCTTATTCCGTATGCAATCTGGCAGCAGTCAATTTGGCAGAGATGACAGACAAAGATGCGAAAATGGTCGACTTCAATAAACTGAAGGAAACGGTTAAGGTCGGTGTCCGCATGCAAGATAATGTCATTGATGCGACTCCATATTTCCTTGAGGAGAATAAACGCCAGGCATTGGGCGAGAGACGTGTTGGCCTCGGGGTAATGGGTCTTCATGATATGCTGATCTATTGCGAAAAGGAATATGGCTCTAAAGAGGGCAATGAGCTAGTTGATCGTGTATTTGAAACGATTGCAACGTCAGCTTATGAGGAATCCATTGAGCTGGCGAAAGAAAAAGGAAGCTTCCCTTTCTTGACTGGAGAAACAGAAGAAGAAACAAAAGCATTGCGTGAAGCCTTCATCCAAACCGGTTTCATGAAGAAAATGCCGGAGCATATCCGTCAAGATATTCTTAAATACGGAATCCGCAACTCCCACCTTCTGACTGTGGCACCGACAGGAAGCACAGGAACGATGGCAGGGGTATCCACTGGACTTGAGCCATACTTCTCATTCACGTATTTTAGAAGCGGCCGTCTCGGAAAATTCATCGAGGTAAAAGCGGATATCGTAGAAGAGTATTTGGCGCGCAATCCTGAGGCAGATCCGAATAACCTGCCATCATGGTTTGTGTCTGCGATGGAGCTGACTCCAGAGAAGCATGCGGATGTTCAATGCATCATCCAACGCTGGATTGACAGCTCGATCAGCAAGACTGTTAACGCGCCGAAAGGCTATTCTGTTGAACAGGTTGAGAAAGTGTACGAGCGTCTCTATAAGGGCGGCGCTAAAGGCGGTACAGTTTATGTAGACGGCAGCCGTGACACGCAAGTATTGACCTTGAAAAAAGAAGACAATACGGGGACGGCTGAAATGCCAGCAGCAGAAAGCCCGAAACAGCATGTCGTTCTTGTCGACACAATTAATGCCGTTGAATCAACGAGTGTGACGATTGGAAGTGAAGTCGGCAATACATGTCCTGTATGCCGAAAAGGCAAGGTTGAGGAGCTTGGCGGATGCAACACATGCACGAACTGTGGTGCTCAGCTGAAATGCGGCTTGTAATTAAATAAGGCAATCATTTCAAAAGGATGGCAAAGTTTCTTGCCATCCTTTTTTATGTGCTTGAACATACTATCTATAAGGTAGGTGAAGTGATGAGGCCATTTATACCGCAATTGGTTTATTTTGAGCCAAGAGCTCTTGAATATCCTTTAGGGCAAGAATTATATGAGAAATTTAAGGCGATGCCTTCCGTGGAAATCCGGAATACGACATCCCATAACCAAATCCGTGACCTCCCTGGGGAGAATGATTTACAGAAATACCGGGCAGCCAAGTCAACGATGGTGGTTGGATTGAGAAAGACGCTCAAATTTGATACATCCAAACCGTCTGCAGAATATGCGATCCCGCTTGCAACCGGCTGTATGGGGCACTGCCATTATTGCTATTTGCAAACAACGCTCGGGAGTAAACCGTATATACGTGTTTATGTCAACCTCGAAGAAATCTTTGAAAAGGCGCTCACCTACATAGGTGAACGCGCACCGGAAATTACCCGCTTTGAGGCGGCCTGTACATCAGATATCGTGGGGATTGACCATTTGACCCATTCGTTGAAAAAGGCTATCAACTTTTTTGGGGAGACAGAGCTTGGGCGGCTGCGTTTCGTGACGAAATTCCATCATGTCGATCATTTGCTCGATGCCCGGCATAATGGGCATACGAGCTTCCGTTTTTCCATCAATTCACGCTATGTCATTAAGAATTTCGAGCCTGGCACCTCTTCGTTTGATGAAAGGCTTGAAGCAGCGAGGAAGGTGGCCGCGGCTGGCTATCATTTAGGTTTTATCGTAGCGCCTATCTACATGCATGAAGGCTGGGAGGAAGGCTATGCTGAATTGTTTGACCGGCTGGAAAAAGCGCTTGGTGATTATGCGGAAGCACCGCTTTATTTTGAGCTGATTCAGCATCGTTTTACGAAGCCAGCGAAAAAAGTCATTGAGGCAAGGTATCCCAAAACAAAACTGGAGATGGATGAATCCAAAAGAAAATATAAATGGGGCAAATACGGGATTGGCAAATATGTCTACCCGGATGATGAGGCCGCCCGATTGAAGTCGCATATAGAAGGAGCCATCTATACTCATTTCCCTCAGGCTGAAATCAAATACTTTACATGACCGGTTCTAAAATGCACTCCTTTCGCTATAAGATGATAAGTAAACGAGAATACATCTTGGGAGGGAGTGCATCGGTTTGTACATAGACGGGGTTTTCTGCGGCGGCGGAATTAAAGGATTTGCGCTGATAGGAGCCATTATGGAGCTGGAACAAGAAGGCTATGCCTTTAAACGCGTTGCGGGGACTAGTGCAGGCTCCATCATCGCCGGTTTTCTCGCGGCTGGGTATAGCGGTGCTGAGATTAAGCTGCTGATGGAGGATGTCGAGCTCAATCGCCTTTTGGAAACCAGGAAAAGAATTCAATTTCCGTTTGCCCGCTGGCTGAAATTGTACTGGACAATGGGGTTATATAAGGGGGATGCCCTTGAATGCTGGATCAAGGAAACCCTTGAAAAAAAGGGTATCCGTACCTTTGGAGACCTGCCGGATAAACAGCTGCGCATCATTGCCTCAGACCTGTCCAACAGCCGTATGCTCATCTTGCCGGATGATCTTGCTGCCTATAATATCAATCCGAAACAATTTCCTGTCGCAAAAGCCATCAGGATGAGCTGCTCGATACCTTTTTTCTTTGAACCCATTAAACTTAAAACGGTCGGGGAAAAATACATTATTGTTGACGGAGGAGTATTATCGAATTTCCCGATATGGTTATTTGACCAGGATAATGTAAAATCTATCAGACCGGTTTTAGGGCTTAATTTAGTTCATGAGAAGACGGATAAAAATCAACCGGAAATCAATAACGCTATCGGTCTTTTTTCTTCGTTATTTGAGACAATGCGCAATGCGCACGATTCTCGCTACATCTCTCGCAAATTCGTTAAGAATATTATTTTTATACCAGTAAAGGATGCAAGCTTTATTGAGTTTTCGCTCACGGAAGAGCAGAGAACGGGCTTGATTGAGAGCGGCCGCAGGGCTGCAGCCATGTTCGTCAAGCATTGGACACATCGAATCAAGAAAAAGAAAATCGATTAAATGAAAAAAGGTTCAAGCGATTGGCTGCCTGAACCTTTTGTTCTGTTAGAACAGTGCGCGATTTTTCTTGCGCGCTTTTTTGCCCTCGATCACGGTCAATTGGATGTTTGATTTCTTCTTCGGCTTATTGATTAGTGTCTCTTTAGAGATGACAGTTAACCCGTGCGTATTATGATGTTTGTGTCTGTTTTTTCTTGGTTTCATCGTATCTTGTTTATGCTTCTTAGAAGAGACCTTGGCTGCCTTTTGGTATGCCTGACGCTCTTTGCCTGATCTGGGTGAGCTGCCCTTCATTATGAACCGCCTGTAAACAAGGTAGATAACACCAATAATTACCGCTCCGATAGCCAAGCTTCTTATGAATGATACAGCATCAAACTGTAATGTATAAATCAATCCCAATACCGCTAATCCCAGAAGAATATAGATGATGATAGATGATTTGTTACGATTCATAGAAAGCACCTCCTTAAGAGCATCATTAGCGTATTTATGGGAATTTAAACAACTAAACCGATAAATTTGCCTCTTAATTTTAATTTACACAATTATCTCTTTGTTTAAACCTTGCTCAGCTTTTATTTCAGCTTCAAGCATCGTGTTGAAGGAGATGATGGCTGTTTGGATTTGGTCATCATTCGGTTCCTTCGTGGTAAGCAGCTGCAGCCAAAGACCAGGGTAGCCGAGGAATTTGAGCACAGGGACATCGCGCAGTTTATTCGTCCACTGTAATACTTCAAAAGATACGCCAAGTACAACTGGGATTAAGGCAAGGCGGTTTAAAATCCGTGCATATAAGGGATCGGTTGGGACAAACATGTATAGGAATAACCCGACAACGACCGTAAAGAGAATGAAGCTGCTGCCGCAGCGGTAGTGAAGACGGGAGGCATTGCGCACATTTTCAACCGTCAATTCTTTATTTGCCTCGAACGCGTTAATGACTTTATGCTCAGCGCCGTGATATTGGAATACACGCTTAATGAGCGGTGTCATCGAAACGAAATAGATATACAAAAGCAATAGCGCTAATTTGAAAAATCCTTCTATTAATATTTGGGCACCCTTCGCTGGGGCAACATCTTGGAAAATCGCCGCAAGGAAAACCGGGATAAGGGTGAATAGTACTTTACCGAAGATGAAAGATAGTATTCCGACAGCGGCGACACCGAGTATCATACCAAGCTTAGAAGTTTCTTCTTCCTTGATAAGATTGGCGTCATCCTTCGGGTCAACATCATAACGATCGGTAGAAAAGGATAGATGCTTCGAACCGACGGCACTTGATTCGATAATTGCCACAATTCCCCTGATGAAGGGAACTTTTTTCAGCTTTTGAATGGCTGGATGACTCTTGCGCGGCATAGAAAAGGAGTCATAGGTGCCGTCCTTCCGCTTGATGGTTGTCACGGTACAATGCTTGCCGCCGAACATGACACCTTCTACGACAGCCTGTCCGCCGTAGACTGGTTTATTTTCCAATGTATTCACCACTCCATATGATTTATAGTATGCATGTTAATATGTTTATTTTACCGAATCTTGAGCGTTTTCTCTACTATTGGATTCATTCTTCATGAAGTTTACCAAATTGGAGCATACTATCCTATGAGGTGAAGAAGAATGGAAGAGAATGAAACGAAAGTGAAGCAGCCGATGAGCTTTGGCGCCACTGTAACCGTGATTGGTTTATTTGGCGGTATTTTTTGGGGAGCGATCTTTCAATTATTTGCGTATTTCAATTTTACGGAGATTGGACCGACCTTTATTATCCGGTCGTGGGTAAAGGCTGATTTCGCGAAGGGGTGGATAGGTGTGATTCTGACGCTCGTGTGCCTTTCGCTCATATCCTTGCTGTTTGCGTTTTTGTATGCGGCAATATTCCGGAAAATGAATTCCTATTGGCTTGGCGTCGTCTATGGGGTTGCCATCTGGGCGCTGATTTTTCTCGTTTTGCGTCCGCTTTTCCCCGGCATGAAGACCGTGATGGAGTTGTCCGTCAATACGATTATTACAACTGTATGTCTATTTTTGCTTTATGGTCTTTTCATCGGTTATTCCATCAGCTTTGAGTATCACGAGCGGGAGCTGGAGAAAAAGGCAAAGGCAGAAAAAAATGAAGCCCAGGCATAAATATATAGTGGTGCCTTTCCCGCATGTGATAAAATGAAAAATAGCTAATAATGGCCAATATTAGACGAATCAATACCGCGGATACATACATAGCAGAAACCTTGGCCCGGCAATGTAAAATGTAGTAAGCATCATTTAAGGTAAGGGAGAGAATCATAATGGAAAAATTAAAAAGATTTCGTGAAAATCTCGCCAACGAACATATAGATGCGATGATGATTACAAATCCCTATAACAGAAGATACATTTCAAATTTTACTGGAACGTCCGGCATTGTTCTGATTTCTCAAAAGGAAGCGAAATTTATCACTGACTTCCGCTATACAGAGCAAGCAGCCGAACAAGCGGTTGGATTTGAAATCATTAAGCATTCAGGTCCTATTGAAAATGAAGTAGCTGCTCAGCTGAAAGCGATGGGTGCGAAGAAAGTCGGGTTTGAACAGGATGATTTGACTTTTGCCACTTACAAACTCTATGAAGGTGTAGTGGAAGGAGAGCTTGTTCCCGTATCTGGCTTTGTGGAAAAATTGCGCTTGATTAAGACTCCTGAAGAGATTAAGATATTAAAGGATGCGGCAGACATTGCAGATGCTGCCTTTGAGCATATTTTAGGATTTATCCGTCCGGGTTTGACGGAAATGGAAGTTTCCAATGAGCTTGAATTCTTCATGCGTAAAGCGGGTGCGACCTCTTCATCCTTTGATACGATTGTGGCATCCGGCGCGCGTTCTGCGCTGCCGCATGGTGTCGCTAGTGATAAGGTCATTGAGAAGGGTGATTTTGTCACATTGGATTATGGTGCTCTGTACAAAGGGTATATATCGGATATCACCCGAACAGTCGCTGTCGGCGAACCGTCTGATGAGCTGAAGAAGATTTATGCTATCACGCTTGAGGCCCAGGTTTATGCAATGGAGAATATTAAACCGGGCTTAACTGGCAAACAAGCGGATGCTCTTGCAAGGGATATCATCGCAGCAAAAGGCTATGGCGAGTATTTCGGGCATTCCCTTGGTCATGGGATTGGTCTTGAAGTTCATGAAGGCCCTGGCTTGTCTTTTAAATCAGATATGGTCCTTGAAAAAGGCATGACCGTGACATGTGAACCGGGTATCTACTTGCCGGGAATCGGCGGCGTGCGCATTGAGGATGATATATTGCTGACTGAAGGCGGCAATGAAAGATTGACCCATTCAACAAAAGAATTAATTATTTTATAAGGCAGTAGGAGGCTATTATTACATGATTTCTGTTAACGATTTTAAAACAGGCTTAACGATTGAAGTAGACGGCGGTATTTGGCAAGTAATCGAATTCCAGCACGTAAAACCAGGTAAAGGCGCGGCGTTTGTACGTTCCAAATTACGTAATCTTCGCACAGGCGCAATCCAAGAGAAAACATTCCGTGCCGGTGAAAAAGTATCTAAAGCACATATCGACAACCGTAAAATGCAATACCTATATGCGAGCGGCGACAACCATGTATTCATGGATAACGAAACATATGACCAAATCGAATTGCCATCTAAGCAAATCGAGCATGAGTTGAAATTCTTGAAAGAGAACATGGATGTTTCAATCATGATGTTCCAAACGGAAACACTTGGCGTTCAGCTTCCAACTACGGTTACTCTAGAAGTAACAGAAACTGAGCCTGGCATCAAAGGCGACACAGCTTCTGGCGGTACAAAGCCGGCAACAGTTGAGACTGGTCTTGTTGTTCAAGTTCCTTTCTTCGTTAATGAAGGAGACAAATTAATCATTAATACATCTGATGGTTCATACGTATCCCGCGGATAATGATCATCTGAGTCATAAGCTGCAGGCACGGCCAATTCCACATTGGCTTTGCCTGCAGCTTTTTTTGTGCATCCAGGAGAGACCTCCTGGATTTTTTAATTGCATGCCTGTCCAATCTTTTTGCTCTCCGAAAGACATAAAATGCCTGTCCATGAATACATTTTAAGTAAATGACACAAATAGTGAGGGAGATTGTATGGAAGGAGTTTTGGAAATGCTGCCAAGGTCCATTCTCACAGACATGGAGGGCATGACCTTGAATGAAGAAGAGGTGGAAGAAATCCGCATCCGCGTCGGGAGGCCGCTAGAAGTGATGGCAGGACGGCGCGTTCATTATGGGATAAGGCCAATTGTCCGGGAGGAAGCTGAAATCTTCATGAATAAGATTAGTCAATTTTCCTTCTATATGCTTGATGAGGAACTGAGAAGGGGCTACATCACGATTAAGGGCGGACACCGGGTTGGAATAGCTGGCAAGGTGATTTTGGAAAATGGCTGTGTGAAAGGGATAAGAGAGGTCACCTTTTTTAATATTCGGGTAGCAAGGCAGAAGAAGGGCCTGGCAGAGGGCTGGATTCCTTATTTGTATCAGGGACGGTGGCTGTCAACTCTTGTCATTGGGCCGCCTCAATCTGGAAAGACAACCTTTTTGAGAGACTTGGCACGAGTGGCTTCATCTTTTAGCTATATGGCGGTTATTGGATTCGATTTCAGCGGGAATTCTAAAGGGGTTGGATGAGGCTAAGAAGGTAATTGAGGTCATTCATTTATTCCCCCTTCCTCTTACTTTGAGGCGGGATAGTCATATGGGAATCTGAAACTAACCCAAAACATGCTGCCTAAAAACAAAGACTATCAACTGATAGTCTCGTCTTCAGCAACAAATCCAGTTATTCATTCAAGGATTTATCCGGTTTCATTGAGCCTTTAAGCAGAAAGCTAATAATGACTAGAGTAATGCCTACTATTCCTCCAATAAATTCTGCTATATAAAAATCTCCATCACGTACAAACCGAATTAAAAAACCTCCGCCAAAAATTACAGTGATACTCATTCCGTAAAATAGCAGCCAATACTTCAAACGATCATCTCCTAACGTTGCAGAAATTTTTGCAAACAACAGGTGAGTGTTCTTAGCTTGTAATTATGCAAGCGAGAAAATCATTTATAAAGTTGATCTTCCCATTCTTCTCGCAATAACCCCATTCTGATTGAATCATAATACTGATTATTATAGAAACGGCATTTCCTTAATCTCGCTTCCATTTGCATACCTAATTTTTCTCCAACTTTTATCATTCGGTGATTGCCTGACCACGTTGTGAATCCTACTCGCACTAACGGTAAAGTGTTAAACAAATGATCTATCCAAAGCTTTAATGCTCTCGTCCCATAACCCCCGCTCCAATAGTCTGGGTCATAGATGCCGATGCCCATTTCTAACCACTTTGACGGTTTATGCTCCCAATAGTAACTAACAGTACCGATTATTTTCCCATCCACTTCTATAGCCCAATAGTTTTCTTGATTGATCATCGTATTCTTTTTTTTCACGTATTCCATATAGGATAATGACTTATGTTCAAAATACGGGGCATCCCATTTTTTCCATTCAGGAGAATCCTCCTTAAAGGTTAGTTCCCATAATGAATACAAATCTTCTTCTATGATTGGACGTATAACTAACTCTTTCTCCTTATACATAAGCTATAAGCACAATCCCCCCTTAAGTCTATTCCACAATCAATCTGTTAAATATTTTATGACGGCCATTTCCTTGCCGAACCGATGCCCCTGATCAATGAATCCCAAACTAGCATATAAATGATGAGCTCCTGCATTTTCAGGGTGATAGCCGACAACAATTTTCTTCGCATTCGGCAATTTAGCCATCTCCGCAATCATTAACTCCGTTGCCGCCTTGCCAATGCCTTTGCCTTGGAAACTCTTATCGATCATAATCCTATATATCCAATATCCATCCAGTTCCTCTTGAACAGAATTGTACATCAAAAAGCCAACGACTTTTCCTTCAGCATAAATCGCATATGGCCTCAGTGCAGGCTCATACTTTGATTGAGCAATCGATACCGCATTCGATTCAATATACTCGGCTTGTTCAGCTGCCACTTCTAATTCACAGCAGTCGTACCAGTTTTCTGCAGTTAATTCTGCGATTTTCACCTTTTTTGAACTCATTATTTTCCCCTTTCAAATTTCAGGGAAACGCTAACCAACAGGTTAATTAGTCGTAATCCCCTTATATTCATCCATTTTTGAATTCGCTTTATTTATCATAATGAACGCCTCCTCTATAAATTATTGACTAAAAATAATGTATTTTCAGTCTATTCAACCCTCTATATTTTACCATTAAATTGATATGCTGCGATATGATTTTTCTTATTCAGCTGACTCATCATACAATTTCCTCAATAATAGAGCTTCCCTCCGTATTTTCCGCATCAAGCCATTTCCATCTTTCATACAGTCTTATTCTTCCGTCGGGCAAGATTTCAGGAGTAGAAATACATTCTCCGCCTCTAATTTCATTCCTAAGATTCACATGGTTGTACCTGAATTGTAAGCACCCATCTTCCTTACCGGTTCCTATCAACATCCCTTGTACGATATCTCCCCCGCGATATGTCGCTTGGATGATATGATTGATTTGTTTATACTGAAAGATTGTCTGTGAAGATACCTCTCCATTTACGGTATTTTCAACAGAAACAAATATTCGTCCATTATAATTAATCATTTTATTTCCTCAGCTTAAACACAATAAAGTCCGGACATCTCAAATCTTCTTCAAAAGACGGATATTTTCCCAGCATCTCAGGCGATGGTTTCGGCTCCACAATGCCTTCTATTACAAAGCCTGTTCGAAGTAGTGCGTTTATATAGCTTGTCAATGTTCTATGGAATAATAGGATTTTCTCGTTCTCGCCTAAGGCCTGTTCATACACATCTTCATAAAAATATTTATCGACATTCCAGTGCAGCTTTTCTCCATTCTCGGCTTTTTCCCATCCGCATTCCGGCGTAACAAAACAAGGATGCAATATGGAGAAGATAAAACTGCCGCCAACTGCTAACAGCCGATGCATTTCCGAAAATGCCTTTTGATAATCGGCAAGGTCCTGAATCACCATATTAGATATGATTAAATCAAAGCTGCCGCTTTTGAAAAAGTACAGATTCTCACAATTGCCTTGTTTAAACTCAATCCCCAAATCATTTAGCGTTCTTGCTTGAGCGATTTCTAGCATTCTTGCTGAATAATCTACAGCTTTCACTCTAGCACCAGCCTCCGCTAGCATCCTGCTAAAATAGCCTTCCCCGCAGCCGGCGTCTAATATATCTTTATTGTTGATATCTCCCATTAAAGAAATGAACGCAGGGTTTAAAAAGACCTCTTTATGAGGGTCTCCATTCTTTCCATGATTTTTTGCATATGTATCCGCATAGGCATCCCACCGTTTAACCGCTTCTTCTGTATTCAAAAGTTGACTCACTTAACTCATTTCCCCCTTTCATTTACTCCCTTTTTATCACTCCTATAGTTATCCCATCCAAGCTTCCCGCTAAAAGCCTTAATATATGTATGTTTTACGTCCTTTCATTAAAACAAGCCATTATGATCGATCACTTTACTTTTTGCGGGAATAGCTTATCCGATAGTGCCCAAAAAATCGTAAAAACAAGAGAGAAGCCAAACATATGCAATATCGTCATCTCCTTATCTCCTAGTATGAATACATAGTACATAACTTGGAGAGCAAGTGTTATACCAAACAAACGCAAATAACCCATCAGAATCCTCCTTCTTTATACTTATATATTAGTTTCTAGATAATCGGTAAAAACCCTCTTCCTGCTTTAGACTTAATTCCATAAAAAAAAGGATGCATCAGCATCCCTTTTCCCTCTTACTTGCCTGTTGCTTGCTTTTCCGCGATTAAGTCTTCTAGCCTTTCTTTCTGTGAAACGAGGTCCTCTACAGTCAGCTCCGGTGTAACATGGGGCGCTGCGAGGCCGATTTGAGGAGATTGCTGGATGAGATTTCTCAATTGACCGTTGTTTTGCTCATATACCCGGTATCCCACCGCACCTACTACTGTCCCTGATAGAAATCCCATTAAAAAGTCTTTGTTCAATGCCATATTTAACTCCTCCTAGAATGAATTTATATAAAAGTCCTAAAGAAGACCTTTCTACCTAAACCGCTGCAGGGTTAATTTGAGAGCTGCGCCTAATATCATTGAATACCTCAACAAGATTG
>CAJGCH010000044.1 GCA_904501845.1 uncultured Bacillaceae bacterium
ATTCTTCGTTATATACGTATCCTAAAAAGGTTATTTGTAACAGAGCGGTCAGGGAAGCAACTTTGAACATACCTTTTGGTTTGCTATCGGTTATAACAATAAAAGACTGCCATATTGGCAGTCTCAAACTGTAGGCAAATGGGACTGAGAATGCTTTTATTCTCAGTCCCTTCATTCATTTTTTGATATATTCTCCATAGACAGGCCTCTCCTGCTCTCTTTTTTAGGTCATTTTTGGCGTTTTACATAGCCAATTGGCTATCTTCTTTAGGTTCATAGCAGCAAAAGTAAGCATCGCCTGCATGGACAATTTTTCAATTCTCCTAAGGGTTGTCCACCGCATTCCATGCTTTTCCTTTGCATCGGCAAAGACCTGTTCAATTGATTCTTTGCAATGGTTTTGCGCATGGAACGAATACTGAACATGTATTGGATGAAGGTCATTTTAATGAGGACAACAGGATCAATACTGGGGCGACCTCGTTCAGCCGAATAAGCATCCTCGACTAATGAGTAAATGAAGGAAAAATCAATGGCGGCTTCGACTTTTCGAACCAAATGGTTCTCGGGTACGAGTTAATCTAATGTAATCATTTCTATTTGTTCACGGTTTTTAGGGGTATATTTGGTTAAATGTCATCATCACCTTGGGTGGGTAAGTATTGTTAGTTGTATTATACTAAAGTAGGTAAATGTTGGTTTTGTGAGTACTGTTTTTTATGAAGCGCAGACTCCTATTTTCGGCAGAATGGGCGAGACTCTCGGTACGGAGAAGGAGGCAGGCTGATGACAGCTCTTGCCGAAGGCGAGCTGGCGAAAGCAGCTCCCCCACGGTTCGCTGAGTCCATTCTGCCGAAAATAGCTTTTCCTTTCAATAAAAGTGCTAGAGCATAGAAAATACCCCTACATCGTTAGATTTTGACTAATAATATAGGGGCAGTTTTAAACCCTTAAGGGATTTTGTCTACAGTCTGAAACAATTTAATTTAAACAGAACTTATCGTTTTCAAATCCAATAGTTTATCAATCTAGCGGCATACTAAAGGTGGATAAGGTTTTCTTGAAATCCTATTTCCATTTAGTTTTGTTCATCATTTAGATTTTCATAACGCCGCCCGTACTTGCGGATGTGACCAGTTTGGAATAGCGTGCAAGATAGCCAGTTTTCACTTTAGGTTCAAAGCCTTTCCAATTTGCTCTGCGTTGTTCAAACTCTTCGTCGGAAATTTCCAATTGAATGGTTCGTTTATTCATATCCAGCTCAATGATATCTCCGTTTTCAACGAAGGCAATAGGGCCGCCTTCAGCTGCTTCTGGTGATATATGCCCAATGCTGATTCCCCTTGAGGCTCCTGAAAAACGTCCGTCAGTGATTAGTCCGACTTTAGCTCCCAATCCTCTTCCGACAATTTGTGAGGTTGGAGCGAGCATTTCCGGCATACCAGGACCGCCTTTGGGACCTTCATAACGGATAACTACCACGTCGCCTTCTTTTACTTTACCGGTTATGATACCTGATAGTGCATCTTCCTGGGAATCGAAACAGATGGCAGGGCCCCTGTGATAGCCGCCAACCTCAGGGTCGACTGCTCCAACTTTAATAATGGAACCATTTGGTGCCAGATTACCAAACAGGACTGCCAAACCTCCGCGTTCAGAATGTGGATTGCTTAAAGGCCGGATGACATCATGATCAACAATTTCACAGCCTGCTACATTCTCTCGCAATGTTTGGCCGGATACCGTTATACAATCTCCATTCAAAGCATCTGGTTTTTTCAGTAATTCATTTATAATGGCACTGACACCACCTGCATTATGTACATCTTCAATATGATAATCGGATGCTGGCGCTATTTTTGCCAAATGAGGTACCCGGCTGGCAATTTCATTAATGCGCTCCATTGGATATTCAAAGCCTGCTTCATGGGCTAATGCAAGGGTATGGAGAACTGTATTGGTCGAACCGCCCATAGCCATATCAAGGGCAAATGCATTATCAATGGCATCCATTGTCACGATGTCGCGCGGTTTTAGATTTTGTTTGATGAGCTGCATTAATTGTTTGGCAGATTGTCTTACAAAATCCTTTCTTTCTTCCGCCACCGCGAGTATCGTACCATTGCCAGGCAAAGCTAAACCCAGCCCTTCCGCAAGGCAGTTCATTGAATTTGCGGTAAACATTCCGGAGCAGGATCCGCAAGTCGGGCAGGCGACCTGTTCAATTTCCTGAAGCCGTGCTTCATCAATTTGTCCGGATTGATAAGCCCCGACACCTTCGAAAACAGAGGTGAGCGAAAGAGCGTTGCCATCTTTGTCCTTACCGGCTTTCATCGGTCCGCCGCTGACGAATATAGTGGGGATATTGACGCGCAGCGCGGCCATCATCATACCAGGAGTGATTTTGTCACAGTTTGGAATGCAAACCATCCCATCGAACCAATGTGCTGAAACGACTGTTTCAATTGAATCCGCGATAATTTCACGGCTTGGAAGAGAATAGCGCATGCCGATATGTCCCATGGCGATTCCATCATCCACACCAATCGTATTAAATTCAAATGGGACGCCGCCAGCTTCACGGATTGCCTCTTTTACGATTTTTCCGAACTCTTGCAGGTGAACATGACCTGGCACAATATCTATATATGAATTACAAACCGCGATGAAAGGCTTGCCGAAATCCTCATCATTTACTCCTGCTGCTCTAAGCAGGCTACGGTGTGGTGCGCGATCCACGCCTTTTTTTATCATATTACTTCTCATTTCAGTCATGAAAATCATCTCCATTAGGTAAATTTATCTGTATATTTAGAATTATTGAACATTTTAACATTAATTGAAGGAATATCCTATCATATAAAAATAATTTTTTAACTTTTTTTGAAGCAGCTTATGAATTTAATCATCTAAGACTATTTAGAGCAAGCGGGTCCATGCAAAAAGATACATAGTAGAGCAAGTTTAAAGTCTCTTGTGAACATTGATTTACTAGAGAAAGCAGCAGTTAATGATGGATTTGAATCACGTGACAATTGATGGGGCGTGTTTTGATGAGGGAATAGCCGGCTACAGTGACAGACTTCTTTGAGAATGACGAATTGAAGTATCCAGCGAAGATTTGATTTGGGCAGCCCATATGTTCTTCAATCCTTGCAACTGCTGGATTTCTGATGTATTCTAACAGGAGAACAGTAAGAATTTGGGGGTATGTACATGTCCATGGCATATGATGAATATATGAAACAAATGGTTAAGCCAATGAGAGCAGAACTTACGGATGCAGGATTTAAGGAATTGACGTCTCCTGAAGAAGTGGATGAATTCATGGAGAAGGCAGAAGGAACAACGCTTGTAGTCATTAATTCCGTTTGCGGATGTGCAGGCGGTCTTGCAAGACCTGCTGCGACACAGGCGATTGAAGCTGAAGTGAAACCCGATCATTTCGTGACTGTTTTTGCCGGTCAGGATAAAGAAGCGACAGCCCGAATGAGAGAATATATTGCTGAGGTTCCTTCAAGCCCTTCTATGGCTCTCTTCAAAGGTAATGAGGTTGTTCATTTTATCCCAAGACATGAGATTGAGGGCTACACGCTTGAGGATGTCCGCGATAATTTATTGGGTGCCTTTTCTAAATACTGCAAGTAAGAAGGCTTGAGACTTTCCGCATCTGGAAAGTCTTTCTTTCGTTTGTCCCACAAAACCTTCAGGAAAAGGAGTCAGGAACTTGTTTGTCACAACGATAGAGAGAACAAATACACAATTGAATCAAAAGGCCATGGAGGCAGCGGCTCATCTGGGGCTACGCTATATTGAAAGAAAGAAGCGAACGATTAAGCAGCTCCAGACTATCTATCAAGAGCCTTGCATTGTCATCGGAAGGGCGCGCACGGAGATGTATGATCTTGGAAGTGATAAACCTTTATTCTTCCACCCGAATATGGCTGCCATTCGGATGAAGCGGATCGAGAGGGGAGAGTCAGACCCCTTTCTTTCTATAACAGGTCTTCGTGAGGGGATGACATTGCTTGACTGTACGATGGGAATGGCAGCGGATGCCTGGGTTGCCGCCTTTGCCGTTGGGGAAAGGGGAAGGGTGACTGGATTAGAAGTTAATCCGTACATACATTTCATCATGGATGAAGGCCGGCGCCATTACACAGAGAGCGGTGCTGTATATAAGGATGCTTTAAAAAGAATTGATATGGTGCAGGCTGATTATCATGATTTTTTGCGTGATTCAAAAGACGATTCTTATGATGTTGTCTATCTCGACCCCATGTTTACGGAAACAGTTGAAGAAAGCATGGGCATGTCCGGCCTAAGAGGATTCGCGTCCTATCAGGATGTGCAGAAAGAGGCCATCATGAATGCCAAGAGGGTAGCGAGGAAGCGTGTGGTCTTGAAGGATCATTTTCGTAGTCATCGTTTTGAGAAATACGGGTTTACCGTTGAGAAAAGAAAGTCTGCAAAATTTCATTACGGTGTGATAGAATTGAATTATTAAAAATTTTTGATAATTTAATTCCAATAGAACCATATAGCAGGCAGGTGAATCGATGAAGAACTGGTCCGGAATTTTGAAGAAGACATTGGTTGTCGGTCTTTCCGTTCTGAGCTTCGGAATCATTACCCCCTCCCAATATCAAGAATGGTATGAGGGGACAAGCGCCAAGGATGAAAAGGCCAAGCCGTATAGTTTAACAGAATCTGCACAGATATATGAAGAGGCAGAGACGACAGCAGACTCGCAAGCTGAGTTTCTTTCATTTATGATGAGTCAAGCAGAATCGCAATCGATTGAGAAGTTCGGTCCGAGGATTGCTCCGGTTATCGAGGAAGAGTTCTATTCTGCGGTTCTTCCAGGCATGCAGGCAGCGCTTGAACAATTCTCGGCGGAATATCCGAATGAACGGCTTTCGGATATCTCCATTTCAGAAAAACCGAGCGGCGGCCTAGGAGAGAAAATTTTTCACTTGTATGACAATGAAACGAGAAAAGACTTAATTCGCTTCCATGTGAGGCGGGAGAACCCTCCTGGGGAAGGTCATTGGTTTGAGTTTCATTATCATACATACAAGGATCATTTCACCGCCCATCACTCGATTGCAAGAATTTATTGGAGCCAAAATACCCCGCCAAAATGGTTGAGCTAAAGATGTTTCTGCCAGGGGGACTTTAGGGAAGAATACGTTGGAGACAACGTATTTTTTTCTATTTCATGTTCAAAACGGGAGATGACATACAGCAATGAATGACTTTATGATGCAGTTGCTAGACACATATGCCTCATTCTTTGATTGGCAAATGTGGCTGAACGTTTTAACGGATCCAGTCAGCTGGGGGCTGATTGGAACCTTGGTTGGTATGGAAGGCCTGCTATCAGCTGATAATGCCTTGGTGCTAGCGGTGATGGTCAAGCACCTGCCGCATAAGCAGAGGAAGAAAGCCTTGTTTTACGGACTGCTTGGCGCTTACTTTTTCCGCTTTCTCGCTATCGGGATTGGCGTATATCTGATTCAGATAAAATGGGTGAAGATGTTAGGTGCAGCGTATCTTGCTTGGCTCGCTTATGATCATTTCTTCCGCAAGCACAAGAATGAGGGAGAAGAAATGGAAATCAGCAAGAAAGGGATTCTCATGCGGCTATTTGGTCCGTTTTGGGGAACGGTCATATCGGTTGAGTTAATGGATATTGCCTTTTCGGTTGATAGCATTCTCGCTGCCTTTGGTGTTAGTCAGCAAGTATGGATTTTGTTCATCGGAGGGATTCTCGGTGTCTTGATGATGCGGGGGGTGGCCGGTGTGTTCTTGCGATTGATTATGAAGATTCCTGAACTGGAGAGCGCGGCATTTATACTGATTGCCGTTATTTCTATCAAGATGTTCCTATCCATCTATGACATTCATATTGGACATGGATTATTCTTCGCAATCTTAGCTGTCATCTTTGGCTATGCAATCGGCCTTCATTATTACCGGAAGAAACATCAGCACGAAACAGCTAATATGTAATGTAAATTAAGACAGGCGGCAGGGGCCAGTGTTTAAAGCCTCCCTGCCGCTTTTTTATTGGATAAAGCTCTTGATATATTCCTCTGAAAGAGGAAGTTTTGGTCTCCCTAAATAAATGAAATGGGAAGGGCATTTGCAGTCAGAGGACCCCATCCTTGGAACGGGGATATCACCTTTAGCAATGAATTTTCCAGCAAGATTGCATTCTCCTATAGAATGGTCATATGTTATAATTTTTACGATTGTTCCAAAGGGGCGGATATAATCCATATGCCAGCGTTTCTTCTTTTCTATACATATATGGCGCTCAATACGTTTCAATAGATTTCGTTTGGCGCTGCCTACATATACATAGACACCCCGCTGAAAAAAATAGGTGCCCAGTTTGCCTATTTCGACCTCACACTCTTTCTCAATTAATAGAAAGATAGAATAGTAGATGTGGTCTTCAGGCGGTGTTTGCCATTTTTTTATCATAAGTCAATACGCTCCTAAGAAGGTGATATGTATGGGAAGAGGAACAGGGTACGGCGTGGCTGTCATAGCGTTGGCTCTTATGTGTTTGGCTGTCATATGGCCATTTAGCCGCCATTATGCGGAAGCGGAATTCTTTCATGAACAAGCCCTGAAAATCGCTAACCCGGATATGCTGTCAACTATCATTATCTTACCGGATAATAAAGAAGATTGGAATGCGGCGGAGGAAATCATCACTAGAATCAGCTCATTGCCAGACAGTCTGCTTAAGAAAATCGCGGCCAGCGGAATAAGGGTGAGGTTGTTCACAGGCCAATTGACTGACCAGCCTGAAGCCGCGCATCTTAAGGGTGTCATGCCAAGAGGATATACGAATACGACCTGGGATGATGTTCCTGGCATGGGCGGAGGAAGAACCGTGTACGTGAAAGTCGGATGCAGTGACATAGGGATGGGACATGACTCCGTGAATTTAGAGCTGCATGAGCTTGCACATTCAATTGATTCAATTGTTCTATCGAATAGAAGCCATTCCGGTTTGTTTGAGCCAATATGGCAGGCAGAAGCTAATCAATTGTTTCCGGGCAGGGATTATTTTCTCAATCATCCGGAAGAATATTTTGCAGAGGCTTTTACACTATATTTTTATCATGCTGAAACACGAAAGAAATTATACGAAGAAGCACCAATGACATATGAGTTTTTTAAGCAGCTGGAATCAAACCAATTTGCTTGAATGTATATAGGATATTTGCGATGGAGGGATAGCTATGAGTAAAAATGAACAAGCATATTTAGATTTATGCCAGCATGTACTGGAGAATGGGACAAAGAAATCCGATCGGACCGGTACAGGCACTATGTCTGTTTTTGGCCATCAGATGAGATTTGATCTGAAGGATGGTTTTCCTTTATTGACGACGAAGCGTGTGCCGTTTCGCCTGATCGCCAGTGAATTGATTTGGTTCATTAATGGGGATACGAATATCCGTTTCTTGCTTCAGCATAATAACAATATTTGGAATGAATGGGCTTTTAAGAAATGGGTGGAGAGCGATGAATATACGGGTCCAGATATGACGGATTTCGGTAACCGTTCCCTGCGGGATGATGCATTTAAAGCCGACTATGATGAGCAGATGGAGATTTTCAAGCGCAGAGTCCTTGAAGAAGATGATTTTGCCGCTAAGTACGGTGAACTGGGCAATGTATACGGGAAGCAGTGGAGAGAGTGGAAAACATCGACTGGTGAAACGATTGACCAGCTGAAGAATGTCATCCATGACATTAAGCATAATCCTTCTTCTCGCAGATTGATTGTGTCAGCCTGGAACCCGGAAGACGTACCGACTAATATGGCACTGCCGCCTTGTCATAGCTTGTTCCAATTTCATGTGGCAGATGGGAAGCTATCCTGCCAGCTATATCAGCGCAGCGCTGACATCTTCCTTGGGGTGCCGTTTAATATCGCCAGCTATGCGCTCCTGACGCATCTGATTGCGAAAGAATGCGGTCTTGAACCTGGGGAGTTCATTCACACATTAGGTGATGCCCATATCTACTTGAATCATGTAGAGCAGGTACAGACTCAATTGCAAAGGGAACCGAGAGAGCTCCCTCGCTTGGTGATCGATCCAACATTCACAATTATATTTGAGTTAACTCTCGATCAATTGAAAATTGAAGGCTATGATCCTCATCCGACAATCAAGGCGCCGATTGCGGTATAAAAATCAAAAACCGGAGCTGTCTAACAAGACAGCTCCGGTTTCTTTATGATCATTTGTCAATGGACAGGAGCCTGCTGCATATAAATATCCTGAATGATATTTAAGTGAAACGGAGGAGTCCATATGAATAAACAGAAAGGCGGCGCCTTAGTTGCCCCTTTATTCTATATTATTCAGCCAGAGATCCAAATAAAACGGTCTGAGCAAAATAATCAAGAAATTTTTCATAGCAGGGAAGTCTTTGTGGAATCACCGCTTGCCCCGATAGAAGCTGAACAAGGAAAAACCGTAATGGATCAATCTAAGAAGGAAATCCAGGAAGAAGTGAAGCAAATTTCATCAGAATTCAATATTCCCGGCAACATTCAAGTGAAGGCCATGAAGAAGATGGAGGAACTTGTTGCAGCCAGGGAAGAGGAGCCTGTTCTTTTGAAAGATGCTGCTATTGGTGAAGCGGAAACAGTCGTCGCACATGATCAAGTTAGGTACGAAGATGAATCTATGGAGGATCACAAGAAAAACGTAAGAACGAAAATCACGAGATTGGCGCGCTATCCGCTCGTCGTGCCTAAACCGCTTTGCGAGCTGATGATTCAAGGAGAGAAGGTTAATGCCATCATTGAAAGCAAACGTGGTGAAATGATAAGGATGCGGGTTGGTGCGGTCTCCCAATCCATTTCGATTGATGATATTGAGGACGTCAAACTGCTGTAAAGTAAATCTAATCTCTTGCCCGCAAATCAGTTCAATCTGTGATTTGCTGGCTTCATATTTATATGAGAAATGGTTTGGATGGAATCCAAACCATTTTGCTTAATGAAGGTTTTAACCCTCATCTTTGTATTCTATAATATCACCTAGCTTCTTTACAGTTATGACGATAATGAAAATAAATGAATAATAGTTAAAGTGAGAAGGTATTTGTCCAAACCAATAAAGAGCTTGGTTAATAAGATAAAGTAGAAAAAGAAAAGAAGCAGCAAAAGGTGGAACAAGCTTTATGTCGGGGTGGTACGGATTCTGTGCGGCCAAGCCTATCTATTAATTATATAAAAACAAAAAGTTAGCCTGAGGATTTGGCCCCCAGGCTAGGTGAACGATTTCGAGATAATTTGAGAACATGTTTAATCTGTCTCCAACATATGGTTAGGTAAGCATGACTGGAGGCAGGCAAGAAACAGAGACGAAGAATGAAAGGTCGACAGTGATGAAGGCATCAGTGCCAGAAAGTCCTTTAATGTCTTCATTGCATAGAGATTTGTTATCATCCTTGCCGTGATTACTAAGCAATTCTAGGGTTGCGCAATTGGTTTCTGGATCTACATCTACTACACGGAAAATAGATGAACAAATGATCTTAAATTTCGATGTGTGTGATTTTTCCCTAACACCGCTTTGTCCTTCGAAAGGTTTTCCAGTGCTTTTCAATTGTAGGATGATTGGGATTGTGTTGTAATCAGATTTTTTATGACCGCCTTTTAATTCCTGGATAGCGCGATCACAGCCAGTTTCTTCTTCTTTACAAGGTTCCACTTTATCTTGAGCTTCTACAATTGCAAGCAAAGTATCAGTAATACAATTTTGTGTTTCGTAATCAGAACCGCAACTCATGATTTTTCCTCCTTGATGTTTTATTTCCTTAACAGACTATGAAGGATTTACCTATCTTGTTTGATTAAATTGCCTATTTTTCGGCAATT
This sequence comes from uncultured Bacillaceae bacterium, assembly GCA_904501845.1. GTDB lineage: Bacteria > Bacillota > Bacilli > Bacillales > Pradoshiaceae > Pradoshia. Next base: position 9,923 of record CAJGCH010000044.1, read on the forward strand.
TGGTGATGTTTCGGGGAATATGGGGGTGCTTTTGTTGCTAGAGATGAATTTTTTCTTACTTTGTATGCTTGGACTCGCGTCATTCCGGCTGACAAGATTAATTGTGTTTGATACGATAACGGATAGGTTTCGTGCGATATTTTTGGAAGAAGTGACAGAGGATGAGCCTGAGGGTGAAGCGGTGTATATCGTTCCAAAGGGGGTAGGCATAAGAAGATTTATCGGGGAGCTAATTAGCTGCTATTGGTGCACAGGAATATGGGTGAGCGGTTTCTTAGTAGCGCTCCATGCGCTCGTTCCATGGGTTTCTATATGGCTGTTGGCGATATTAAGTGTCGCTGCCGTTGCGAGCGTAATTGAGACAGTCCTTCAAAAGCTTCTTTATTGAGGATAGGGAATAGAAGGGGTGGGATTGCGGATTAATCCTTAGGGAAATCAAGGAGTGGTTCTTTTTAGGTGCTATACTGAGATTGTCCTTCTGTGGCCGTTTTACACGAGAACAAGAGGGTTTGCAAGAGCCGAGATTCATTAAACATTCTGGTGACTAGATAGTGATGGTATCGGCGCAGAAGAATTGACCATCACGCATGCTGCAATTGAGCAGTGTTTAAGGATGCTAACATAAAAAGCCCTTTACAGGGGCTTTTTATTTTTCTACAATAAGGTAATGGCTTTTAAATATATTGCTATAATGGAAATAAAGTCGATATTCATGTGGAGGTACATATGTTTTCAATTGTCGTGGCTTATGATCGGAATCGTGTAATCGGTATTAATAATCAGCTACCGTGGCGTCTCCCGGCAGATCTTGCTCATGTAAAGCAAACAACGATGGGGAAGGTCCTGATAATGGGAAGAAAGACTTTTGAATCGATCGGCAGACCCTTGCCTGGAAGAATTAATATTGTCTTAACAAATGACAAAAGCTGGAGCCATGAGGGTGTTCAGGTCTTCCATACCAAAGAAGAAATCATCCAATTCGCTGAGCAGGCAGATAAGGAATGTATCATTTTCGGGGGGCAGGTCTTATTTGAGATGTTCATGCCATATGTGACGAAAATTCACCTGACCTATATTGATGATGAATTTGAGGGAGATACTTATTTTCCTCCGGTAAACTTGGAGGAAGGCTGGGAGCAGCTATCCTCAGTTAAAGGGCCAAAGGATGAGAGGAATCCATATGATTATTATTTCCAAGAATATAGAAGGCTGACCCCAATTTCCTAAGGAGGATCAACCATGATTCGGTTAATTTACATGTTCTTTTATTTATGCGGCTATCTTGTATATAGCCTTCCGGGCCTTTCGAAGGCGAAAAAGCTCTATGCTGAAAATCAGGCAAAAAATGACGCGGAAATTCAAATTATTCCCAAGAAATGGGCTGCCGGTTTCTTGAAGAATTCCGGCTGTAAGGTTAAGGTGTCCGGATTGGAAAATATTCCGGAGGGGCCGGTTCTCTTCGTTGGCAATCATGAAGGGGATTTTGACGTGCCGGTCTTAATGGCTGGTATCCCGAAACCATTTGGATTCATCTCGAAAATTGAAGTCAAGAAAATTCCGATAGTCGCTGGCTGGATGGAGGTAATGGGCTGCGTATTCCTTGACCGCAGTGACAGGAGAGCGGCCATACAGTCGATTCGTGATGGCGTCAAGAAGCTGAAGGTCGGACACTCTGTCTTGATATTCCCTGAAGGGACGCGCAATAGAGGAAAAGAGCTTGGTGAGTTCAAGGCTGGAAGCCTCCGTCTTGCTAAGGATTCTAAGGTACCGATTGTGCCATTCGTGATTCAAGGAACGGCGGATATCTTCGAAAATAACCAAAATCGCATAAAACCTGGCACAGTCCAATTGGAAATCCTGCCGGCGATTTCAGCCGAGCAATATGAAGAATTGGGCATGGAGCAGGTGGCGAAAGAAATCAAGGCTGCCATTACTGATAAAAGGGCTCAGCTGCTAAAAGGAGCTTGACGGAAAGACTGCCGAGTAGAGATTCATGAATCTATTCGGCAGTTTATTTATGCGCTAATTAAAATATAGAATTTTCTAATTATTCAGTTGATTTATTGTGGATACCTGCTATAATTTACAAATTAAGAACAGTTTGGGGGAAAGAGAATGGGGCATCTAGTTAAGGCTAAACAGGGGGTACAGGTAGAACAAATTCTGATTGCTTATCAGAAGCTTAAGGAAAAGGTGGCTCATACCCCTTTGCAGCTGAATCAGCGTTTATCGGAGAAATACGGGTGTCAAGTCTATCTGAAAAGGGAAGATCTGCAGCACGTCCGCTCCTTTAAGCTGAGAGGCGCCTTTTATGCGATGATGAGCCTCACTGAGGAAGAATTGAAAAATGGGGTAGTCTGCGCAAGTGCGGGCAATCATGCTCAAGGTATCGCATATGCCTGTAAAGCGCTCGAAGTACAGGGGAAGATCTATATGCCGACAACCACACCAAAGCAGAAAATCAATCAAGTGGCAAAGTTTGGGGATAGGTTTGTTGAAATCATCCTGTCAGGTGACACATTTGATGATTCCTATGCAGAGGCGAAGAAATGCGAGCAAGCAGAACAGCGCATGTTTATCCACCCGTTTGATGATGAGCATGTCATTGCCGGACAAGGCACGGTGGCAGTGGAAATATTGCATGATTGTGAGGTTTCGGTTGATTATGTATTCGCAAGTGTCGGCGGCGGCGGATTGATGGCAGGCGTTTCCTCGTATGTGTCAAGTGTTTCCCCGGCAACGAGATGTGTGGGGGTAGAACCATCCGGAGCGGCTGCGATGAAAAAATCCATTACAGAAGGAAAGATTATGAAGCTGCCTGAGATTGATAGCTTTGTCGATGGGGCAGCAGTCAAAGAGGTAGGCCAGAGGACTTATGAGATTTGCCAAAAGCTAATGCATGATTGCTTGGTTGTTCCTGAAGGAAAGGTATGCAGCGCTATCCTCGAGCTATACAATGAATATGCGATTGTTGCTGAGCCAGCGGGTGCATTACCTGTGGCGGCGCTTGATTTCTATAAGGACGAGATTAAGGGCAAAAATATCGTTTGCATCATCAGCGGAGGCAATAATGACATTGGGAGAATGCAGGATATTAAAGATCGCTCCCTTCAATACGAAGGTCTCCTTCACCATTTCATCGTTCATTTTCCCCAGCGGGCAGGGGCTTTAAGAGAATTCCTTGATGAGGTGCTTGGACCTGGAGATGATATTACGCGTTTTGAATACACAAAGAAGAATAATAAAGATAACGGACCCGCACTCGTTGGCATTGAGCTTCAGCAAAAGGAAGACTACCCGGAATTAATGGAGCGGATGGAGAAGAAGGGGTTTTCATTCATGGTTGTCGAAAATGGAAGCAGCCTGCATCAATTGTTAATCTAAAGGCAATCTTAGCTATCTCACCCTGTATTTTGTTGAAATATTGGAGAAAAATAGAAACTATTACTTTCCATATTTCTGAAAACTATTATAATGGGAAGTGAGCATCATAATGGAGGGGATAGAATGTCAAATATTGGAGTGCCTGGGTTAATTCTTATCTTGCTTTTAGCTTTGATTATATTCGGTCCAAAGAAATTGCCTGAGATTGGGAGAGCCTTCGGACAAACCTTGCGTGAATTTAAGAATTCGACAAAAGACCTCAGCAGCGAAGTCATGAGTGACTTAGATGATTCTAAGAAGGAACCTAAAAAATAACTCAATGACCATTAGATGGAGGTGTGAGTCATTCTCGCACCTCTATTAAAATTGCTGCTAGAAGGAAGTGAATTCACATACAGATGGAAGAAAAACAATTAAATATGGTCGAGCACCTGGAGGAATTGAGAACAAGGCTGATGATCACCGTAGGCGCCTTTATCTTGTTCTTGTGCCTGTCCCTTTTCTTCGTAAAGGATATTTATCAGTTTTTCACCAGGGATTTAACAGAAGACCTCATCATCCTTGGGCCTAGTGATGTCGTCTGGATTTATTTCACGCTGGCATCGATTGTGGCGATTGCCTGTACCATACCGGTCTTATCCATACAGGTTTGGCTGTTCGTGAGACCGGCGTTGAAGGATTATGAGCGTAAAACGGCCCTGTTTTATATACCGGCTTTGTTTCTGTTATTTATTGCAGGACTATGTTTCGGCTATTTTGTCATTTATCCGATTGTCTTGAATTTCCTTAATGAGCTAGGCGAGGGAGTCTTGACGGCTGCTTATACAGCGGAACGCTATTTTAAATTTATCATCAATATGTCCTTGCCGTTTGC
>CAJGCH010000045.1 GCA_904501845.1 uncultured Bacillaceae bacterium
GAAGCCGTCATTAACGACTAGAGGCGTATCGCCAGAGAATCAGGAAACCCCGCTAGAATACCTGCAGGCAGACACAATGAATAATTATCAGTTCTTCCGGCGCAATCATTTTGACTATCCTGCATTAAATCAAGCAAATTATCGTCTGCTTTTTGGCGGTTTGATTAATCGCCCATTAAGCCTGTCTTTGCAGGATTTCTATCGTTTCCCTGCCAGAACTTTGAAGGTCACTCTTGAGTGTGCAGGGAATAAGAGGGGGCTTTTTGAACCAAAAACATTTGGAGAGCAATGGGGAAAGGGGGCTATTAGCCAAGGATATTGGCGTGGAGTATCTTTAGCCCATATTCTTGACCTTACCGGGTTCAGCAGTCATGCGGCAGAGGTTGTGGTGAAAGGATATGATCACGGGGTAAGGAAGGGTTCAGAGAAAACCGAAACCTATGCCCGGAGTTTGCCGCTTGAGAAAGCTCTTCATTTAGATACGATAATCGCCTTTGAATACAATGGCCAGCCGCTTTCCTATAAGCATGGTTACCCATTGAGACTGATTGTTCCAGGGTGGTATGCAATGGCTTCTGTCAAATGGGTCCGGCAGATCAGCGTGATTGGGACCTCATTTAAGGGTCCATTTCAATCGAACGATTATATGTATTACCCCAGTCTTGAAACAGATGAGGGCGCCTTTCCTGTTACCGAACAGAATGTTAACTCGACTATTCAAAGTCCCCGTGATATGGAAGCGCTTGGCGGGAGCAGGCATTGCATTAGGGGAATTGCCTGGACAGGGAAAGGCACAATCACACGTGTAGAAATCAGTTTGGATAATGGGGTAAGCTGGCAGGATGCAGATTTCCATGCACCCGCCTCGCCATATGAATGGGTCTCATGGCAATATATATGGAAGCCAGACAAGTCTGGGGAGTATTCAATCCTCTCCAAGGCAACAGATTCCATGGGGAGAAGCCAAGAGCGGAAGGCATTTTGGAACCGAAAAGGGTATGGATATAATGCGATGGACCATGTGAGGGTGCTCGTTCAATAGCATGTCATTGAGGTTGTTCCAAACATCCCTAATATCCGAAACAGGTGGAGAATACTAAATCGTTTTTAACCACCTACACTATAGTTTATGGGATTGACATATTTATGGGGGAGTAGGTATCTTCTTTTCGATAGAGAGTGGAAGGCCAATTTGCACCGTGGTATCATCAGTGTACATAATAAACCGTCCTTTCAATTTGTAGTTGAGGTGACTTCATTTCATTAAAAAAGCGGGTATTGTATTCTTTTGCCATTTGTTTTTGAAAATAGTCCTGTTTAAGAGAGCCTGAATAATGCGAAAGGGGCTGTCCCATAAGTCATGAAGATTGACTTTGAGGGACAGCCCCTTATGCTTATATTCATTTGTTTGCCTGGAACCATTCTTCAAATTCTTCCTTCGAATGTTCCCCGACAATCCGGCTTGTTTCCTTGCCGTTTTCATATTTCACGAGCGTTGGAGTAGACTGGATGTTAAATTCATTCCAGCCATTTTCGTATTCGAGCAGATTATATTGGTACACATGCTCGTCCATATCCTCTGCTACAGGCATAAGGACCGGTGTTGTGTTCATGCAATGAATACATTCTGGACTGAAGAAGTAGACAATAGTTGAATCCTCTTCTTCTAACTTCTGATCAAGCTCATCTGGGGTGATAATGTTTTGGTAGTTCTCATCATCGAGCAAATCAATGGTGGATGATTTCAAATTGTCAGTGCCATACGGATTACCAGCTGTTTGCTCTGCCTTCTGCTGATTCGTAAGAAAGGCGATGACAGCGAAAATTAAAACCACAACAGCGGAGAAGATTAATACTTTTTTCATTTAGACTCCCCTTTATTTGTTTTCAAAACGTAGATGCTGCAGACAAATATGATGATAAAGGCTATGAGCGCCAGCATTGGGATCGTTATGAAACCAAACCAGTTGATATAGTCGCCCGTACATGGAATTCGTCCGCAAGATGCTGCTTTGTCCGTGAAAAATGGAACCTTCTGTATGAGTACATGATAGGTGGATATGCATGCGCCTATCAATGACAAAACAGATGTGTATAGCGCGATTTCATAATCCTTCTTGATGATGGCAATGGCTAAGATGATGGTGAACGGATACATGAGTATCCGCTGGTACCAGCAAAGTGAGCAAGGTTCATACCCTTTGATCTCCGAAAAATACAAGCTTCCCAACGTTGCAATCAATCCGGCAGCGAATGCCAAAAATAACGCATTTTCACGATTAATTATTTTTTTCATGGGATACCGCCTTCTAGTCTCTTTCTCAAATTATAGTATGATATCATAATATTGTAAAAAGAAACACTCTTACATCATGTGTTCAAAAACAGCAAGAGAGTATCGCGAGGGGTTGCTGATTTCATAATTGAAGCCGGTATGTAAGCGGTTCAAAAGCATTGGATAAGAAGCTGGCCTATCTTTTAAAATGAAAGGAGCAGAAAATTGAGCAAACAATGGTGGAAGGATGCAGTTGTTTATCAAATTTATCCGAGAAGTTTCATGGACTCTAACGGGGATGGAATTGGCGATATCCCTGGGATTACCTCAAAGCTTGACTACTTAGCTGAATTAGGAGTGGAGGTCGTGTGGCTTTCACCAGTCTATCAATCTCCTAATGATGATAATGGGTATGATATAAGTGATTATCGCGCCATCATGGATGAGTTTGGCACGATGGACGACTGGGAGCGTATGCTTGATGAAATGCATAAGCGTGGCATCAGGCTTGTGATGGACCTTGTCGTAAACCATAGCTCAGATGAGCATCCTTGGTTTGTAGAAGCAAGATTATCAAAGGACAATCCTTACCGTGACTATTATATATGGCGAGACGGAAAGGGCGGCAAGGAGCCGAATAACTGGGAGTCCTTCTTCAGCGGCTCCGTCTGGGAGTATAATGAACCAACCGGGGATTATTATCTGCATTTATTCTCAAAAAAGCAGCCGGACTTGAATTGGGAGAATGAAGCGGTCCGTTCAGAAGTATACGATTTAATGAAATTTTGGCTTGATAAAGGCGTGGACGGCTTCCGGATGGATGTCATCAATATGATTTCCAAGGTACCGGGACTGCCGGATGGTAATGTTCAGCTGGGGTCTGATTATGCCTCTGGTGCCCAGTACTATATGAATGGCCCGCGAGTGCATGAATTCCTTCAAGAGATGAATGAGCAGGTTCTCTCGCATTATGACATCATGACAGTGGGGGAGACAGGCGGTGTGACGCCGGAGCACGGAATTCTATATACGAGCCCGGAACGCAAGGAGCTCAATATGATTTTCCAATTCGAGCATATGGATGTCGATTCTGGACCGCTCGGGAAATGGGATGTGACCCCGCTTGATTTGGTACGTTTAAAGAAAATCCTTGCCAAATGGCAAACCGAGCTCCATGGACGCGGTTGGAACAGTCTATATTGGGACAACCATGACCAGCCAAGGGTCGTTTCCCGTTTTGGAACGGACGGGAAGTACAGGGTTGAATCCGCGAAAATGCTAGCGACCTGTCTTCATTTCATGCAGGGTACGCCATATATTTATCAAGGGGAAGAAATCGGAATGACGAATGTTCAATTCCCATCCATTGAAGATTACAGGGATATTGAGACGATTAATATGTACAATGAACGAATCGCCAAAGGCGATGACTTGAACGAGATTATGAAGGGGATTTATGCGAAGAGCCGGGATAATGCGCGCACACCAATGCAATGGGATGGAAGCGATAATGCCGGGTTTACGGATGGAGAGCCATGGATAGCAGTGAATTCAAATTATCCTGAAATCAATGTGAAGCAGGCGTTGGAGGACAATAATTCCATTTTCTATTATTATAAGGAACTGATCGCCATGAGGAAAAGGTTGCCGATTATGGTCGAGGGAAGCTTTGAATTAATCCATGAGGAAAGCACGTCCCTGTTTGCTTATATGAGACATTATGAGGACGAAACCTTACTCGTGCTGAATAATTTCACGGCATCGGAGCAAGCAGCTGAATGGCCTGAAAGCTTGAAGGGACTTAGAGCTGAGAAACTGATTGGCAATTATGAGGCTGAGATAGAAGAAGCGGCTGATGGACTCACAAGGCTGCGCCCTTGGGAAGCGGTCGTGTACCGCTTCAAGAAATAAAAAGGAAGAGGCGATTGTGAACAGAGGAAGGTTCGCGTCACCTCTTTTTAGTGGAGGAGCTTTCATTTAGAAGGGATATAGCCATGTTCGATATCAGATATAGGATGTTCCTGCAAGAGAGTGTAGCTTTTTGTGTGCCTATTGCCTCCGTTCATATATCAATACAGAAATAAATCTCTTCATAGCTTGGTTTACAGGAAAATTGAAAAGGGAAAATATATGGGTAGGGTAATCGTGATACGTCGGCTAAGGTGGAAGAAGGAGTGAAGGTTCATGAGTGAAGAGCTAGATTTAACGAAGTTTGAGCATAGGCTAGAAATTAGGCAAACCGAGTATAAGGATATTGATGAGATCATTCAGCTGCAGTCTATTTGTTTCCCCGGGATGGAGCCTTGGAAGAGGGAGCATTTAGAAAGCCATCTGGAGATTTTTCCGGAAGGACAATTTTGTGCAGAGCTGAATGGAGAAATCATCGGCTCCTGTTCAAGTCTGATTATCAATTTCGATGAATATGATGACCGCCATACATGGTCTGATATTACCGATGACGGGTATATTACGAACCATAATCCGGATGGTTATAATTTATATGGAATAGAAGTGATGGTTCATCCGAAATATCGGAAGATGAAGGTTGGTTACCGCTTATATGAGGAACGGAAGGAACTTGCTCGCAAATTGAACTTAAAGAGCATCATTATCGGCGGACGTATTCCGAATTATCATAAATATGCGGATGAAATGAGACCGCGTGAATATGTAGAGCAAGTGCGTTTACATAAAATATATGATCCTGTTTTATCATTCCAGCTTTTAAATGAGTTTACATTAATGCGTATTAATCCAAACTATTTAGAGGATGATCTGGCTTCTCAGAAATATGCAACACTGATGGAATGGAATAATGTCGATTATCATCCTCAAACAAAACGGTTCTATAAGACGGCCCATCCTGTGAGAATTTGTGCCGTGCAATATATGATGAGGAAAATCTCATCCTTTGAGGATTTTGCGAGCCAGGTAGAATACTTTGTGGATGTGGCGGCGGATGCGGAATCTGATTTTGCGGTCTTCCCGGAAATTATGACAACCCAGCTTATGTCTTTTTTAAATGAAAAATCACCAAGCCAGGCTGTCCGTAAGGTAACGGATTTCACAGAGCCTTATATCCAATTATTCACGACGCTTGCTGTCCGCTATAACATCAATATCATCGGCGGGTCTCACTTTGTGAAGGAAGAGGATGAAAATATTTATAACATCGCTTATTTATTCAGAAGAGACGGGACAATCGAGAAGCAATATAAGCTGCATATCACACCGAATGAGCGGAAATGGTGGGGAATCAGTGCAGGGGATGAAGTCAATGTATTTGATACAGACTGCGGGAAAATTTCGATGCTCATATGCTATGATATCGAATTTCCGGAACTCGCCCGGATTGCGACAGATAAGGGGGCAAATATTATCTTCACCCCGTTTTGTACGGAGGACCGGCAAGGATATTTACGCGTTAAATACTGCGCTCAGGCGAGAGCGGTTGAAAATCAAATTTACACGGTCATTGCCGGTACGGTCGGTAATCTTCCGCAGACAGAAAATATGGATATCCAGTATGCTCAATCAGCTATATTTGCGCCATCGGATTTTGAATTTGCACGTGATGGGATAGTTGGAGAAACAAATGCCAATATTGAAATGGTTGTAATTGGGGATGTCGATCTAGAAATACTAAGAAGGCAGCGGCTTTCCGGGACCGTTCGCCAGCTTAAGGATAGACGGAAGGATCTGTATGAGGTCAAGTATAATAGATGATGGAAAAATGGAATATTTTTAAATAATCGATATTTCTAAATAATATTCATTTTGAGCGTGTTTTTTAGTAATATTAAGGTATATTACAAGTTGTATTATTTGGGAGGAATTTACCTATATGGATTGGAAAGCAACCTATAAAAAATGGAATGATTATCTGGATTTAGATAAAGAACTGCAAGAGAAATTAACGGCTCTCGCTGATGATGAAAAGGCTCTTGAAGATGCTTTTTACAAAAACCTTGAGTTCGGTACTGGCGGTATGCGCGGAGAGATTGGTGTTGGCACAAACCGCATGAACATTTATACCATTCGTAAAGCTACCCAAGGGTTTGCTGCCTATATTGGTGAGCTTGGGGAGGAAGCGAAGAAACGCGGCGTTGTTATCGCTTATGATTCCAGACATAAATCTCCGGAGTTCGCGATGGAAGCTGCAAAAACATTAGCAACGAACGGCATTCAGGCATTTGTATTTGACAGCCTTCGTCCTACTCCGGAATTATCCTTTGCGGTCCGCCATCTAAATGCAGCAGGCGGTATTGTCATTACAGCAAGTCATAATCCTCCTGAATACAATGGCTACAAAGTATACAATGAAGATGGAGGACAGCTTCCGCCTCTTGATGCTGACCGTTTGATTGATATGGTCAACGCCATTGAAAATGAATTGGCCATCAAGGTAGAGGACGAGCTATCCTTGCAGGAGAAAGGCTTAATCAAAATCATCGGTCCAGAGGTCGATGATGCATACAATGAGAAAGTATTGACCATTTCTGAGCAGCCAAATCTTGCAAACGAAGTGGATGTGCATGTTGTCTTCACTCCACTGCATGGTACAGCTAACCTTTCAGTCCGCCGTGCTCTCGCTGACCTTGGCTATAAGAATGTCGAAGTCGTAAAAGAGCAAGAGCTGCCTGATCCGGAATTCTCTACAGTCTCTTCGCCGAATCCTGAAGAGCACGCAGCGTTCAAGCTTGCCATCCAAAAGGGTAAGGAAACAAACGCGGATATCTTGGTTGGAACGGATCCGGATGCTGACCGTGTCGGTGTCGCTGTTAAGGATGAGTCCGGTGAGTATACTGTATTAACTGGGAACCAGACAGGAGCTTTATTCCTTGACTATATTCTTTCCCAAAAGAAAGAAAAAGGTGAGCTTCCATCTAATGGAATCGTCTTTAAAACAATCGTAACATCTGAATTTGGCCGCGAAATCGCCTCCAGCTATGGCATGAAGACAGAGGATGTCTTGACTGGCTTCAAATTCATCGGTGAGAAAATCAAGCAATATGAGGAAACAGGGGAGTATAAATTCCTCTTCGGATATGAAGAAAGCTACGGTTCCTTAATCAAGGACTTTGCTCGTGATAAAGATGCGGTACAAGCTGCCGTGATGGCCGTTGAGATTTGCGCACATTACAAACGCCAAGGAAAAACGGTTTATGAGGCACTGCAAGACCTTTATAAGAAGCATGGCTATTATTTAGAAGGCATGCGTTCCTTGACATTGAAAGGAAAAGAAGGTGCTGAGAAAATCCAGCATATTCTGGCCCAATTCAGAAGTACGCCACTTGATTCATTGGCAGATGTGAAGGTGACAGCTGTTGAGGACTATAAGGAAAGCGTGAGAACAGAAATTGGAACAGGTGCGACTGAAGAGATTCATCTTCCAAAATCCAATGTCATCAAATATTTCTTCGAGGATGAATCTTGGGTTTGCTTGCGTCCATCAGGAACGGAGCCGAAAATTAAATTCTATTTCGCCGTTAAGGATGAGAACAAACAAGCAAGTGAGCAAAAGCTTCAGCAATTCATGAATGAAATGATGGAGAAAGTGGAACAAATTTAATATAACGAAAAGGAGAGCTGGTGACTAAGTCGCCAGCTCTCCTTTTTTCTTGTCGCATTATTAGTATTTAACCGTATAATTTTCCCACCACAGAAAAAAATAACGATAACTAGAATGTTTGATTTGCCCATTCTTCCTCATAGGGGAGAAAGGTTGCGTGGTCTATATATTGCAAAAGGTCAGTCAGCGTCTTCTCGATGGAGCGATAATCCTTCGAGAAATGATAAGCATGCAAGAAATGCTCAATCTTTTTGGATAAGAAGTGGTCATGCGTCCGCACCATCAAAATGAGCAGGTTATCCCATTCAGAACGGTGCGTATAGTACAGTGCCCGGTCGTAATCAGCCTTGTTCAATTTAATCACTCTCCTTCATGTCGAGGAGTTAACAATAGTTTGTTCAGGAGGGGCTGTTTTCTCACCCTGTAAAAGTTGGGGTGTTTGTTAAAAGAGAAATTGACGTGCGGGAGGGTATAGAAGTGCCATGATGCGAAGGGCCTTGCTTTTAAGCCTTTGTGTATATTTGTTCCTTGGATCCTTTGCCATGGCAGATTCTCCTTATACATATAATGATTTGGAGTATGACTTGGTGTTACTACAACAGCAATATCCAGAAAAAATCATATACCGTTCTATTGGGGAAACGAGTTACGGGCGGCAGATTTATGCGGTTAGAATCGGAAATGGCAAGAAAGCAATCCTTTTGAGCGGAGCCCATCATGGGAGAGAATGGATGACCTCCATGCTCTTGATGAAGATGGCAGCAACTTATGCTGCCGATATCGAGAAACATCCCTTGCTAGAGTCCGGGGCAATCTGGATTGTGCCGATGGTCAACCCGGATGGCGTCAGCGTTCAGCAGGGGGATTTTGGCAGCATTCCATGGGAAGACAGGATGGATATATGGAGAATGAATCGATATTCCTTTTCGTTTAAAAGATGGAAGGCAAACGGGAGGGGAGTGGATCTGAATCGGCAATATCCAGCAGGCTGGAAAGAGGTTAAAACAGGTGTCGAGCATCCCTCTTATCAGTTCTATAAGGGTGCTTCACCATTCAGCGAGCCGGAAACGAAAGCGCTCGCCAGGTTCACGCTATCCATAAAGCCTGCAGTCTCCGCTGCTTATCACAGTACGGGCCAAGAAATCTTTTGGCATTACCAAACAAGCGGCGAGCAAGAGAAGCGTGATTACTGCTTGGCAAAAGCGGTAGCGGACAGGACGGGGTATCGACTATCCGAGCCGGATATGAATGCTGTTGGGTCAGGGTTTACTGACTGGCTCATCCGGGATTTCAAGATTCCGGCCATGACGATTGAAATAGGTAAAGAACGTGAGAACACCGAGGTCCCGCTCCATGAATTTGAAGCAGAGTGGGAGTCAAACCGGGATGTCGGCTGGATTCTTTTAGAGGAAGCACTCCGCTTAGGGGAGAAATAACATAGGCTTGCGTCATTTTCAGGCTTTTCCTTCATACATTATTATAAGGACTAATAGTGGAGGTGGAACGGGAAATGTTAGCAGATGAACAGAAGGCTTTAGAATATGCCATCGAAGAGATAACCGAGATTGCGCAAGGATTTGGACTCGATTTTTACCCGATGCGCTATGAGATTTGTCCGCCGGAGATCATTTATACCTTTGGTGCTTATGGAATGCCAACTCGATATTCCCATTGGAGCTTTGGAAAACAATTCTTTAAGATGAAGCTGCATTATGATGTCGGCTTAAGCAAAATATATGAACTAGTTATTAATTCAAACCCATGCTATGCCTTCTTGCTTGATAGTAATTCCCTTATCCAAAATAAATTAATTGTGGCGCATGTCCTTGCGCACTGTGATTTCTTCAAGAATAATATCCGATTTGACAATACGAAGCGTGATATGGTGGAAAGCATGGCTGCAACGGCTGAAAGGGTCAGACAATATGAAATCGAGTATGGCAAGCTCGAGGTGGAAAAATTCCTTGATTCTGTCCTATCTATAGAGGAGCATATTGACCCATCCCTTTTGAGGCCAAAACTTAGCTGGACGATGGATGAAGAGGATGGGGAGGATGAATCTCCGCACATCATTACACCATATGATGACCTTTGGGGCATGGATACCAATAAAAAACCTGAAAAGAAGAAAAAGGTGAAGAAGTTCCCGCCAAGACCTGAAAAGGATATCCTTTTGTTCATTGAGCAGTACAGCCGAACGCTGGAAAATTGGCAACGGGATATTCTCACGATGATGCGCGAGGAAATGCTCTATTTCTGGCCGCAGCTGGAGACGAAAATTATGAACGAAGGCTGGGCGAGTTATTGGCACCAGCGCATCCTCCGCGAGCTTGATCTCACGAGCGGGGAATCGATTGAATTCGCAAAGCTTAATGCAGGAGTCGTGCAGCCGTCACGTACAGGAATCAACCCGTATTATCTCGGTATCAAAATCTTCGAGGACATCGAGGAACGCTATAATAACCCAACAGAGGAAATGAAAAGGCGAGGCGTCAAACCCAACTCAGGCCGCGAGAAAATGTTTGAGGTCCGCGAAATTGAATCCGATATCTCCTTCCTCCGCAATTACCTCACGAAGGATTTGGTCATGCGCGAGGATATGTATCTCTTCCAGAAGAAGGGCCGCGATTACAAGATCGTTGATAAGGACTGGAAATCCGTGCGCGACCAGCTCGTCAGCATGCGGGTCAACGGCGGATTCCCGTACATCACGGTCATTGACGGGGATTATCTGAAAAATGGAGAGCTGTACTTAAAGCATTGGTTTGAGGATATTGAGCTGGATGTGAAATATCTCGAGAAGGTATTGCCTCATCTGAATTATTTGTGGGGGCGGACTGTTCATATTGAAACGGTCCTTGAGGGCAAGGAAATTGTGTTTAGCTATGATGGGAAGAGTGTGAATCGGAAGTATTTATGAGAGGTGAGGAGAAGCCAAACAGGGTTTGGCTTCTTTTTTGGTTTGCAAGTGTATAGGCTGTAATCGAAGTACATTATCCATTTAATAGCGTAACAAAAGTTTCCTTCATTACGTCTTCCGATGGACGCTCACCGCTCTTTACATATTTAGTCGACATTCCATATAGGCTCCAACTAATCATGATGCTATGCAATTCTGCTTTTTCATTTGTCCAATTCGGATGCTTTTGCTTCAATAAATCTTTGAATGCCCTGCCGAGTTCTTCCTTCACAATGGTTTCAATTTTGGGTGTAAATTCCACGCTTTATGGGCCAATTTGATATGTGGAACCAGCCACCGGCTCGTGTAGAAAAAGCCATTGATTTACTAGCCAATAAAGTAGCTCCTATAGTTCGTGAGGCATTAAGCAAATAATTGAAGTAAGTATTTATGGGGGTGGGAGACAAATCAATTTAGTTGCATGAATATTTTAAATTATTTTAGAATAATTATATAAGTAGTATAAATAAAGCAAATTAACTATAAAGTGAGGTTAAAATTATGACAAACGTATTAGTAATTAAGGCAAACAATCGTCCAGATGGTATTTCAACAAAGATGTATGAAACATTTATAGAAGAAGCAAAGAAAAATAGCAGGCTGCATGTAACAACATTTGATGTTTTTGAAGAAAACTTACCTCATTATGGCCAAGATTTATTCAATGCATTTGGCAAACTTCAAACGAATGAAGAGTTAAATGAAAGGGAATCTGCTTCATTAGCTGCCCAGCAAAAAGCGCAAAAGGCCCTTTCTGACGCAGATGTTCTAGTATTTGCTTTTCCATTATGGAACTTAACGATTCCTTCAGCGTTACAAGCCTTTATTGACTATAATTTACAAGCTGGCTTTACATTTAAGTACAATGAGCAGGGTCAAAAAGAATTTCTATTAAGCGGTAAAAGAGTTATTTTATTAAATGCTCGCGGCGGTTTTTATAGCGCTCCTGAAATGAATGGCATGGACATGGCTGTGAATTATATGCGTACCGTGATGACAAACTTCTTCGGTTTTGACATTACTGACGAAGTAATTATAGAGGGTCATGCGCAAGATCCTGAAAATGCATCAGCCATTATTGCAGAAGGTTTGGAGAAAGTAAAAGAAGCTGCAGCCAAACTATAAATTGTTTGATTCAGAATAAATGACGCAAATCCAATAAAGGCACTGCATGATGGTTTAACCGTCATGCAGTGCTTTTTTGATGAGTTTTTCCTTAATTTATCCTATTTCTCACGATGTTATTTAGTTGAGAATTGAAGAAAATCATTTGGTAAGATAAGAAAAATTAATCTTGCCTGAGTACTTGAAAAGAACAAACATAAAGTTTAATATAAGCAATATATTATATAAGAGAATGTTTATATAAGGAGGGAAGGGAATGAATCAAACCGAAGAAATGGCTCAGCTATTAAAAGCCGTAAGTGACGCAAACCGTTTGAGATTATTGGCATGTTTAAAGAATGGTGAGGTTTGTGTATGTGATTTTGTCGATGTTTTGAAAATCTCCCAGCCTGCCGTCAGCCAGCAAGTGAAAAAACTGAAGGATGCAGAAATTATCCTTGAGAGAAAAAAAGGAACATGGAAATATTTTCGGTTAAACGAGGTTCAAAAGCCTTATATTCAGACCATTATTGATCAATTGGAGCCGATTGATCGGAATGGATGCTGTTCATCAGCTTGCGAACCTATCACCGAATAGAAGGAGAAACACTATGAAAGAAAAAAGTTTAACGAAAAAGCTATCATTCCTGGATCGATATCTAACATTATGGATCTTTGTGGCCATGGCGATTGGGGTATTGATTGCTGTATTTGCCCCAGATTTTAAAAAGGTGTTAGACACAATGTCTGTTGGCACGACGTCCATTCCTATTGCTATCGGGTTGATTGTGATGATGTATCCTCCGCTCGCGAAAGTGAAGTACGAAGAAATGTGGCGCGTATTTAAGGATTGGAAAGTGTTATTGCTCTCATTATTTCAAAACTGGCTGCTTGGCCCTGTGTTAATGTTTTTCCTAGCGATTATCTTCTTGAATGATTATCCTGAATACATGGCTGGTCTGATCTTGATTGGCCTTGCACGTTGTATAGCGATGGTCATCGTCTGGAATGACTTGGCACGCGGAGACCGCGAGTATGTGGCTGGGCTTGTGGCCTTTAACTCGGTGTTCCAAATCTTATTCTATTCTGTATTCGCCTACTTTTTCTTGAACGTTCTGCCGGGCGTATTCGGAATGGAAAATCTGACGGTTGTAATCTCCATGTGGGAAATCACTAAAAGCGTACTAATCTATTTGGGCATTCCATTTGTGGCGGGCATGCTGACTCGTTACGTTGGCCTCAAGGTCAAAGGGGAAAAATGGTATCAGGAAACATTCTTGCCAAAGATTTCGCCTCTTACCCTTGTGGCGCTCTTGTTTACAATCATAATGATGTTCTCCCTAAAAGGAGACAAAATAATTGAATTGCCATTGGATGCTATCCGAATTGCTATTCCATTACTGATTTATTTCCTAATCATGTTCGCTGTATCATTCTTTGCCTCAAGAAAAGCAGGTGCCTCTTATCCTGTTACAGCTTCTCTATCCTTTACAGCTGCCAGCAACAACTTTGAGCTGGCGATTGCGGTAGCTGTAGCGGTATTTGGAATCAACAGCGGGGAGGCGTTTGCCGCGGTAATTGGCCCGCTTGTAGAAGTGCCCGTCCTTATCGCACTGGTGACTGTAGCACTTAGATGGGAAAAGAAATATTTTCCGGACCATTAAGCCATAGAAGTAAAAACTTCCAACTAGGAGACGATTCTTATGACGGACAAAAAGACCATCTATTTCTTGTGTACGGGAAATTCATGCCGAAGCCAAATGGCAGAAGGCTGGGCGAAACAGCTTCTTCCAGAATGGGATGTCAAAAGCGCCGGACTTGAAGCGCATGGATTAAATCCAAATGCGGTCAAAGCCATGAAAGAAATCGATATTGATATTACGAATCAGACATCTGATGTAATAGATCCGGAAATCCTGAATCATGCGGACTTAGTCGTGACATTATGCGGTCATGCAGATGATCACTGCCCGATGACACCGCCACGTGTGAAACGCGTACATTGGGGATTTGATGACCCGGCAAAAGCAGAAGGAACCGATGAAGAAAAATGGGTCTTCTTCCAAAGGGTGCGCGATGAGATTGGCGAACGCATCGAGCGATTTGCTCAGGCTGGAGAATAAAATATGAATAGAAAGACCAGGCTTGTACATGCCTGGTCATCTTTTGTAAATTACTTGTAATTTGCAAATAATATTGATATCTTATTCTAAATATAGAAGGCATGAGGTGAGTTCATTGAATGATATTCGTAATCTTTTTCAGA
>CAJGCH010000046.1 GCA_904501845.1 uncultured Bacillaceae bacterium
ACTTAACAGAAAAAACCAATAAATCTGCAGGTGAACACTCTTCCTCAGGCGTGACATAATGGAATTCACATCTTTCCACATTACTATAGACCTTCTCTTCCTTATATCGCGAAATACGGTCTCGATCAGCGATAATCCTTAAATCCCAAGGCTCCATTCTCTTCGATAAATGATGGCCAAACAGTACTCCTAAAGCCCCTAGTCCGATAATTGACACCTTATTGATTGCCATATCTCCCCGCCTCCCTCGAAAAATCCTCAAGAAAATTCTACCATATCTGCTGACAGACATAAAAAAGGCAGCGTCCCCAAAAGGGACTGCTGCCTTGACATAATCCGTTTTATTCACAAACCCAGGAGATTCCGATTGTGCCAACTCCTGTATGAACCCCTGCAACTGGAACGAGAATCATTCGTTCTGTCGGGATAGAGCTGAATTCTTCCTGTGCGTTAATCAAATTTTCTAGTTTAATAGCATTCTCTTCATCATCTGCATGTATGACCATTATTTTGCTAACCTTTGAGTCTTTCAAATCCTCGCGAAGCAAATCCAGCATATAATTAATGGCTCTCTTTTCCGTTCTCACCTTATCTCTAATTTTAGCTCCTTCAAACTCTATAGATAAGATAGGCTTAATATTGAGCAAATTAGCCAATAGGCGTGCGCTTCCAGATACTCGTCCGCTTTTATGCAGCTGATTAAGATTAGCCGGTATAAGGAATAGACGTGTATTCGTTTTCATTTCTTCAATTTTATTAGAGATTTCTTCAGGGCCAAATCCCTGATTAAATAACTCAATGCCTTTATTCAGCAAATACGCATGGGGATACGATCCAGTCCGAGTGTCAATCGCATACAGCTTAAAACCAACCTGTTCCGCAGCCATGACAGAAGCAGAAAAAGTACCGGAAAGTTTACTAGAGCAATGGAATGCTATTCCGCAATCATACTCTTCCTTCAGCTTTTCATATAATTCGATGAACTCCCCAACAGAAGGCTGGGACGATTGAAATGTGACAGATTCATTCGCCATTCTTTCATAGAATTGCTTATCCGTAATATCGATGGTTTCTTTATATGACTTCCCATCAATGACGACTTGCAGCGGAATGATATTCAACTGGTTTTTCTTAATAAAATCCGCTCCCACGGAACATGTTGTGTCTGTAATCCAAGCTATTCTCGGCTGTTTTTGATTCATTGACTAAACCCCTTTAATTATTATTTGGCATTCGAATATAGCACAACTATTAACCCACCAAAGCATATAGTGTTGATTACTACATAGTAAATGTATTACAACCACTTTTTATAGTCAATAATCAGCAAGTAAGTTTCTAATTTACCTATAAAAAGTGATAATGAGTAAAATAGCCTCAATAAAACATTTAAACAAAATGGAAACAGGTGTATTTTTTCAAGAAATGTAATCGTATAAATCGTTCACTTTAATTATAATAAAAAACCTTAACCATAGAAAGAGCTGCCGCCTTATTTCAGTATAAGTTTTCATTTATCATCCTGGTGGACAACAAGGATGATGGATGGCGGGCAGATTAGGATAAAGAAAGATAATTGAATTCTACCAAAGGAGCAGTTTAGTTAATAAAAGAGAACTTTTAAACTATAATAGTAATCACACTCTAAATAAGTCGTACCTATCAATAAGAGAAACATAGACATTGGCAAAACAGATGTAAAAGTTTATACCCTCTCAAGGATACATGGTCGTTAGATGACCATGAACCCTAAAAGGAATTCCGTATTTCATATTCTAAAATGAAAGCACTCGGCATTTATTTCGTTTTGGCTGAAGCATCAAGGAACTCAGGAGGAGAATCATTTATTAATACAACTAAGAACGAGGGGTAGCATGAAGATATCAGTCAAAAAAATCACCCGATATTTTAAAACAGATAAAGAATTATTCTTCGTAGAATTAAATGATTACCGGCAATCATTAGATGATGCGATAAAAGCCATTGAGCAGGACATTCAAATTCTACAATTAGCATTAGCCAAACATAGAGCATTGGGCAACTCCTTAGTTGAGCAAAAGATGAGCATGCATATTCGAATGCAAAGTATCAATAAAATCATCATCCAGTATGTGAAGATGGGAAACGATGAAGCCGCCAAGGAAATGGTCCGCGAAAAAGTAAAAGAACAGCAAAAATTACAAAGCCTTAATGAAATAGCAGATTTGCAAAACCAAAGAATCCAAGATTATCAACTTCGGCTTAAAAAAGTCATATCCATTTTAGACAATCATAAGAGGAACAGGGAAGCTTTCATGATTAAACAGCAAATAGCCATTCAGGAATTAACAATTTCATGTAAATTAGACAAGAGAAACTGCAAGAAACATATAGAGAGGATTCAAAAAGATATCTATCAATCAATCGACTTAATAGAGGATACACAAATAGACGGTTTAATTGAAAAGGAGCTCTCCCTTTTTAAAATGAATTATGCTGCAAATAATTTATAAAGAATTTGCTAGAAAGACAAACAAATCATAAAGGTTTGGTATTACTGCATCAAGGGCTGGTATCAGCTCTTTTTTAGTATGCCGCAAATGATAAGATTGGCGAAAGA
Source organism: uncultured Bacillaceae bacterium (assembly GCA_904501845.1). Classification (GTDB taxonomy): domain Bacteria; phylum Bacillota; class Bacilli; order Bacillales; family Pradoshiaceae; genus Pradoshia. The sequence continues at coordinate 2,600 of CAJGCH010000046.1, forward strand.
AGAAGGAAACAGGAAATAAGAAAGAGAAGCTTATTGAAAGGAAATATATCTTCCAAGCGCGAAAAGAAAAAATAGGTGTTTCATATGAACAGAAAATATTTTTGGGTTTGGATTGTCTTGATTGCCATACTGGCTTTCATTACAGGTGAACTAGTTAATTTTATGATGCTGTATTTAATTTTGCTTACCTTAATGGAAATAAGTGATGAGCTTAAAAAGAGAAATGGCCGTCCATAGATCGATTGATTTTAATGTACATAAAATCTAATTTGGCAGGCTTAGGCATGTACAGCATGGAGGAATCGTTCTAATCGTCAAACTCTTCCTCCATTCCTGATTTCAAAAAGGTGTTTTAATTCTCCCCATAAATAATTTTAGCGATACCGTAATGACTGATGCTTTCAATCAGATTCGCAATGTCTGAGGGTGATTCCTTAAAATCATTCTGAATCCATTCATTTAGGATGCCAATGGTTCCTGTCGTAATAAAGGTGGATATATAACCAACCTGCTCTTGGGGAACATTCTTCCCGTAACGATTCCACTTATCAACACATTTCTGATGAGCAATAACCAAGACATCATTCAAAAAATCCTTCCCGTTCTTCAAACTGAATAGAATTCTGCTCAGTTCCTTATTCATCAAAATGACCTCAAGAATTTCACTCGTAAATCCCGAAATTGTATAGTCATCCTTTGAAAGAGAGATGGCTGCCTTCAGATCACTCACATACTGGCTTTTTAGCTTCTCCATTAAATCATATACATCATCATAATATCGATAAAAGGTCGCCCGATTGATTTCACACTGTGAACACAGCTCGGTTACGGTAATCTTATTGATTGGCTTTTGCTCAAGCAACTCTATAAAGGTCTCTTTAATTACTTTTTTCGTATATCTTACTCTGCGGTCTTCCATTTTTTCGCTCCCACTCTTAAACAAATTACTCAATATCGTTTAATAACTTACATTTTGTTTTAAATTGATGATTGATGCCCTAGTTGCGACATTATACAATGATAACAAATTTTATACAACATAGTGTTTAACAACTACGGAGGTTTTCATGAAAAACATATCAATCATCACAGATGGAAGCTGCGATATCCCTGTTGAGGTTATCGAGAAATATGATATTAAGCTAATCCCTCTTCATTTTCATTTTGAGGATAACATAGAGTATGGTTCAGGCCGCATGATGGACAGCGAGGAATTTTATAAAAGATTAGCAAATGGCGAGATTGCCAAAACAAGTGCCAGCTCTCCTTCATCCGCTATGGATTTACTGAAAGAAGAGCTGGATAAAGGAAATGACGTCATTTGTGTGGCCCTTTCCAGTTCATTAAGCTGTACGTTCAATAATATTAGATTAGCAAGCTTAGAGTTGCTAGATTCATATCCGGATCAACGGATTACCGTGATAGATTCCTTAACCGCTTCTATGGCTATGGGAATGATGGTCATCAAGGCTTGTATGATGAGAGATGAGAATTATTCCTATGATCAGATTGTTGATTACTTGGATGAAACGAAGCATTCCTACCACGTTGAATTTTACGTGAATGACTTGCAATATCTGGCTAGAGGCGGCAGGCTTAACCCGGCTATCGCCAAGATTGGCGGTCTCATCGGTATTAAGCCAATCCTGTCTGTTACAGATACTGGAACAATCGAATCTGTCTGCAAGGCTAGAAAAACTTCCGGTGCTATCAAGCAAATAAAAGATAGATTTCTAGCATCCTCAACAGAAAAAGAAATGATCTGTATTTTACATTCCAATAATCTTGATAAAGCCTTAACATTAAAAGCCGACCTCGAATTGGACAAGAACTTCACTGAAGTATTCATCACGGAAATCGGTCCATCCATTGGCAGTCATACAGGTCCAGAGTGCTTAGGACTTGCTTATCTAAAAATATAAACGGGTATCTCCCCTTCTATTCGTTATTAATTGATTTTCCTCATTAGGACCAAGTGGTTCTTGGAAAATAAAAAAATCAATACATTGTACAGATATCATAAAAAGATACCTATTGATAAGGAGGACATACTGGCCATGCATATGGATACAGATAGTCAGACAGAGCGAAAAAAGCGAAGATGGCCCAAGATTATCGGCTTCTCTTTTCTTGGACTTGTGATTCTCTTTGCCGCTATTTTAGTCATAGCAAACGTGTATGCGAATCGATCATTGCCGCAAATTTCAGGAGAAATCAAGCTTGAAGGATTAAGGGATAAAGTAACAGTTGTACGTGATGAAGAAGGCGTGCCGCATATCAAAGCGAAAAATGACCATGATTTATATATGGCACAAGGATATATAACGGCACAGGACCGCTTATTCCAAATGGATTTAAGCAGACGGCAGGCCTCCGGACAATTAAGTGAGGTTATCGGCGAGAGCTCCGTCGAGCAGGATAAATTTTTCCGTACATTTGGGTTAAGACGTGCAGCAGAAGCTTCTTATGAAGGGTATTCAGATGAAATGAAAGAGTACCTGCAGAGCTACGCAGATGGTGTCAATACGTATATGAAAGAAGCTATTTCAGACAATAAGCTGCCAGTTGAGTTCACCTTATTAGGATATGAGCCTTCAGAATGGACGATTATTGATACGTTAACAATCGTTAAATACATGGCTTATGATTTGGGCGGACATTGGGAAGGCCAAGTCTTTCGCAGCTATCTATTAAGTGAATTTACCGAAGAAGAGGCAATGGATTTATTCCCTTCGTATCCAGAAGAAGCACCGACTGTCATTGAAGAAGGTGCTATTGATTGGGAAGAAAGCTTCGCCAGTGCCCATATTCCAGATGAATTCAATGGCAGCAATAACTGGGTCATCAGCGGCGAGAAAAGCGAAAGCGGCTCAGCACTTTTGGCAGATGACCCGCATCTAGGATTAATGACGCCATCAATCTGGTATCAATCCACGTTACAATCAAACGAGCAAAATATGAGTGGGGTCACATTTGCCGGAATTCCAGGAATTATCATCGGACATAATGAAAATGTTGCATGGGGAATTACGAATGTAGGACCAGATGTGCAGGACGTGTATATAGAAAAAATAAATCCTGATAATCCAAACCAGTATTTATATAATGATGAATGGATAGACGCAGAGATTATTACAGAGACCATAAAAGTAAAAGGCCAAAAGGCCATTGACCATGAAGTAATGGTTACTCGCCATGGTCCTGTCATTTCGGAATTTGCGCATGATAATAAAAGCGATACCGTCTTTTCTTTGAAATGGACCGCCTTAGAAGCGACGCAGGATTTAGAAGCCATTCCTTTAATGAATAAAGCAAGTAATTGGGAAGAGTTCGATGCAGCAATCGAACACTTTAAAGCACCGTCATCAAACTTTGTGTTTGCAGCAAAAGATGGCACAATTGCCTACAAAGCATCAGGAAATATCCCCATTCGAAAAAATGGTGAAAGCTTAGTGCCAGTTCCAGGCTGGAATGATGATTATGATTGGGAAGGATATATTCCACATAATGAATTGCCGACACTCATCAACCCTGAAGAAGGTTTTATTGCTACTGCCAATAATAAGATTGTAGACGATTCCTATCCATACCATATCTCAAATGTGTGGGCACAGCCCTATCGACAGCAACGGATTCTCGAGGTTTTGAACTCGAAAGAAACATTCACGGTCGAAGATATGAAGAATCTGCAAATGGATATCAAAAATCTCCAAGCAGAGGAATTTGTCCCTATCTTCCTTGAACACTTATCAAATCAACCATTAAGTAAGCAAGAGCAAGAAGCCGTCAACCTCTTAAAGAACTGGGATTTTGAAGATGATCAAGCAGATACGGCTCCATTAATCTTCCAAACCATGCTGCTAGAGATCTCGGACGTTTTGTTTGGAGAGAAGGTTTCAGATGAGATGATCGACCTCTTTGAAGGTAAAAACCAAGTGATTGACGAGCTCATTCGCCGTGCCAATGAAGGTCAGGAAGGTCCATGGGTTGAAAATAGCGGCGGTTTATCCAAGGTCATTCATGAGGCGCTGAAACAAACAATCGAAACATTATCCGAACGCTATGGAGACAATATGAGCAAATGGCAATGGGGAGATGAGCATCAGCTGCAATTCTCACATCCATTATCAAGAGTGAGTCCTCTACAGCATATTTTCAATAGTAAGGATGCAATGCCTGTTAGCGGAAGTGCCGTGACCGTACAAGCTGCTAGACGAAATGACGAAACCGGTATAGTTAATCATGGTGCTTCTTGGCGTTACGTCATTGACACGAGTGATATGACCAAAGCGTATCATATAGTTGGTCCAGGACAATCCGGACATTTCAAAAGCGAATGGTATAATAACCAATTTGAAGATTGGGTGACAGGTGATTATCATCTAACCACCCTCAATGAACCAATTAATGAAGATCAGACATTAACATTAACTCCGAATTAAGGATAGAAAGGAGCTGCAATCATCGATTGCAGCTCCTTTTTTCGTTCTGATATGAGTATCAGGAGATAGCCGACTCTTTTTAGCAGTTATTAGAACTTTAACAGGCATCCCTCCCTTCCCTATCACTCCGCTTCGATGGTCCTTAAAAGTGCCATTCCTTTTTTATCATAGATTTTTTATTTCAATATAATAATAGTTAACATTTCGTAAACAATCACATGCTACAATGTCAAAAAGGCAACAAGGAGAATACCTATGTTTCAAATATTAGTAGTAGAAGATAATGAAAATTTGAATCAGACTGTCTGTACTTATCTGAACCTAAATGGCTATCAGGCTAAAGGTGTTTTGAATGTCAATGATGCTTATGATGCGATGACTGACCATATCTTTGACTTAATTATTTCGGACATTATGATGCCCGGAATTGATGGATTTGAGTTTGCCAAATCGATAAGGGAATTGAATAATGATATCCCAATATTATTTATGACTGCAAAGGATGATTTCGAATCAAAAAAAAAGGGATTCCGCGCCGGTGTGGATGATTATATGGTCAAACCGGTTGATATGGAGGAATTGCTCCTTCGGCTGGAAGCATTGCTGCGGAGGGCAAAAATTGCATCCAATAAAAAAATTGAGATTGGACAGCTTCGGCTCGATATCGACGAACATACGGCTTATTTAGCTGAGGAAGAGGTCAATCTGACGGTAAGAGAATTCAAGCTCTTGTATAAGCTGTTGTCATACCCGAAGAAAACATTTACAAGAACTCAGTTGATGGATGAGTTCTGGGATGCTGAATCCCAGTCAGGACCGCGTGTGGTCGATGTTTATATTACCAAACTGAGAGATAAGTTTTCCGCATGCAAGGATTTTGAAATTGTGACCGTGCATGGACTTGGATATAAGACGGTGCTCAAATGAGAATGACCGCAGCTGAACGACATAAGAAGAAGTTTATATTTAATTTGGGGAGATTCCTCATATTTTTTGCCCTGATGGCATTTGTCGTTTCCTGCAACCTTATATTGTTTCTGCATTGGGTTGATTTGACGGCGGAAGAAATGAATGCAGCGGTACCAATTACCTTCTTAAACGTTATGATACTTACATTTCTTTTCAGTATAATCGATGAGATTCGCCGCACGTTGATGGTAAGAAAACCAATCGCACGAATCCAGGCAGGTCTGGATAAAATAATGGCCGGCAATTTCAACACGCAGATTCCCTATATAAGAGGCGAAAACAGCAGCAATGAATTCGATGCCATTATTAAAGGGATTAATGAGCTGGCCGTAGAGCTGTCTGGTGTGGAAACTCTTCGAACAGATTTCATTTCAAATGTATCTCATGAACTTAAGACTCCCCTTGCGGTTATTCAGAACTATGGCACGATGCTTCAAGGAAGTGCTCTTTCAGAACAACAAAAAACAGAATATGCAAAAGCCATTACCGAGCAGACAAGAAGATTATCTGGTCTCATTACAAATATATTGAGGTTAAACCGTCTCGAAAACCAACAAATCTTCCCGGAGAGAAAACCATATAATCTATCGGAACAGATTTGCGAATGTTTACTTCTATTTGAACAGTCATGGGAAAGTAAAGACATTCATATTGAAACCGAACTAGAAGATGATATTTTCATACATGAAGATGCCGAGCTGTTAAGTCTAGTGTGGAATAATCTGTTTTCCAATGCGATAAAGTTTACGGATAATGGCGGCACTGTTGGTATTAAGGTAAAAAAAGAAGGACTTACCGCAGTTGTAGAAGTCAGTGACAGCGGTTGTGGCATTAGCCCGGAAACAGGCAAGCATATTTTCGAGAAATTTTATCAAGGGGATACCTCCCATGCTGTGCAGGGAAATGGATTGGGACTAGCTTTAGTAAAAAGAGTAATTGATATAGTTGGCGGAGATATTCATGTACAGAGTACATTGGGAGAAGGAAGCACATTTATTGTCTATTTAACAGAAAACATCCTGGAATAAATGGAGGACAATGATGGAAAATAGCAAATTTGAGTATACATATTCTGCAAAAAGACAAGGAGAAATCGAAGCGATTAAAAAGAAATACATGAAAAAGGAGGATGATCCATTCGAACAGTTGCGAAATTTGGATAAAAAGGCAGAAAGACCAGGAATAATGTTAGGCATTATGTCAGGCCTGATAGGAACATTATTGTTTGGAGCAGGTATGAGCTGCTGTCTCGTATGGCAGCTTTACGCGCCGGGAATCATCGCAGGTTTTTTAGGAATTGTGCTAATAAGCATTGCCTATCCTCTATACAATAATATAACCAAAAGAGAACGAGCTAAAATTGCACCTCAGATTCTGTCTTTGAGTGAGAAATTATTGAAATAAAGGGAAAAGGTCATCCTGTAAACGGTCATTGTTTACAGGATGTTTTTTTATATATGGATCATATTTTTTCAGTTTAACATTTAGTAAACATTTCTTTTGCAATTCGCAAACATCAAATAGGTAAGATACAACTATCAAATGAATTATATAAAGGAGATCGTACAAAATGAAAAACAAATTCATTACATTATTGATAGATGCTGCAGCAGGATATGTGTTTACATTGGGAGTGTGGAATCATCCTTCTCCAACAAAATAACATAATAGACATTACCATATAAAAAGCAGTCACCCCACCACTAGAGGGCTGACTGCCTTATTTTACTTTAGGCTTTACATCATATAAATCTCATCGATAAGATATGGCACCAGCTGATAGAACACTCTTTAATAAAATGCCAAAACTCAGATAGTGCTATATTTACTACCAGAATACAAATTAATTATTACTATACTGTTCTTTCTTTTCCTTTCCTTTCTCCTGAATTTCCTCTTTAACGCGCTTACTCTCTTCATCGAATTGTTCAATCATTCCGCGCATTTCTTCATCACTATAATCTTCAAGAATCCCCCTGCGCTGCATGATCAGACTCCGGACTTCATTACTCGTTTCAGATGTTATTTGTTCATGTTTGTGAAGATAGCTGACTGCTTGAGATAATCTATACTGTTCATCAAGGAATAAATTTGAATAATCACTTTTCTGGGAATACATTTCATTGAGTCTGTCAGCAGACTCTCCTGCTACTTCATTATAATTTTCCGCACTCCATCTGCTCCATTCATTGTATAAACGAACTCGCTCTTTTTCCCAAATATCATTGAATTGTTCCGCTGTGTTAACTGTTTCAAATGAGCCGCCGCCCGCCTCAGCAACAGCCAGCAATTGCTTTTGTCCTTTATTGTCTACATCAAAGCCAATAATGTTCACAACCGCATCAATATTGGAATCATGCAGTTCCTTTGCCGCTTTTATCGGATCTCCATCACAGGTTTCGATTCCATCACTGACGACATAAATGATGTTCTCGCCGCTATCCCCCATTTTCTCAAAATCCTTTTTTGTTTCATTAATGGCTTTGGCAATCGGCGTCCATCCGGTAGGTTTAAATGTATCCAAACTTTCATTGAAGTCCGCTTCCTCATATGGCTTCAGTTCATAGACAAGCTCCGTGCTATCACAGGACAGCTTCTTATCACTGTCATCGTTGCTTCCTTTATGGCCATAGACACGCAAAGACACGTTAATCCCCTCGGGCATTGAAGATAAAAACGATTGGATAGCTGCCTTCGCTGTCTCCATTTTTGTCTTGCCCCCTACTTTTGCTGCCATGCTTCCGCTCGCATCCAATAGGATGGCAATATTCGTTTGCCTGTCTCCAGCAGCTGGCTGGGCGACCTCTGCGCCTTCTGGTGTTTCAGACAATGCTGTTTCAATGGTTGGATTGAATTCCTCAAAAAATTTCACATACTCTTTGTATGCAGGACCCTCGTTTAGGAGGCTCAACAAATGGTTATATACTTGGAAACTATCTTTATCTTGGAAACTTTGTTCATCCAGATCCCTGTTTACAACGGGCTCGCTGTATCGGTTTCCTGAGTATTTCCCCTCTTCTTCCTCGATAATTTCCTCAATTGTTAAAGCAACCTCCATGTCCTCGGTTTTCTCTTGTTCATCTGTTTGATCATCCGTACTTGTTTCTGTCTTTGAATCTGCTTTTGCCGGTTTTTTTTCATCCTTTGTTTCTTCAGAACCGCACGCTGTCAATAAGAGGCTTAACCAAATTGCCACAAAAATAAATAGGTTCTTTTTCTGAATCATAGCAAACATCCCTTCTATGCCTACAAAAGGCTTAAAAATATATTAGTGCTTTTATTCTATATTTTATATTTCAAGGGAAATATATCCAAGAATAATTCTGTATAATCTAAAAAATTAGTACTTCTTACTTATATCAACTTTCAAATAATACATAGCAGCCGTCCCGTGAAACTCTCCGCTACGTCGACGAATCCCCAAGTGATTTCTAGTATCCTTCTTCGTCATAAAGAAGGAATAAAAGCAGAATGTGCCGAATAGATCATAAAGTCCTGATGTGGTTGTATGCTCAATATAAATTGAGGTCACGCGGAAATTGTGAATCACCCTGGAATGTTGGAGTACTATTGTCAGCCCGTTTCTCATCTTTTCACTTTAAAAGATTACCTAAACAGGGAGGAGATTGGTAGTATGCAGGTTGTAACTAAAATCTTTTTAGAACAACTCGACATGCATTGCCATGAGAATGAATGGTTTGCTTCCATGGATCAGTCGCTTCATGAAGTAACCGCAGCTGAGGCATCATGGACAAATTCGGGTAGCAGCAATTCAATTTGGCAGATTGTCAACCATCTAATATTTTGGAATGAAGACGTAATTCATCGAATAAAGGGATCAGAGAACCCGCATAAGCCAAAAAGCAATGAAGAAACCTTTGGAAATCCAGGGGATCCTGAAGACGAAAAGGAGTGGACAAGGACAGTGCAGCGCCTCAATGAAGTCATGAATCAACTAAAGGCGGTCATTGCGGTCCTTGAGGATGAAAAGCTAAATACGTTGTACGCGCCTAACAGATACTCTATCGAGCGTTTACTCAGTAATATCATGATGCACGATTCGTATCATATCGGCCAAATTATCCTGTTGCGCAAGCTGCAATCTTCATGGGATGGCGCTTGGTAGTCAGCCTGTCAATCAGACCGCACATACATTTCATATACATTATTGCTTTCCAAATGCATGCAAAAAAGCAGCCCCCATTCTCTAGGGGGCTGCTGCCTTATTTACCTCTTCCCTTTATCATAAATCTCACCTAATGCCTTCGGAGCACGGTTGGATTTAGAGAAAAAGATTAATAACAATAGTGTTACTACATACGGTAAAATCATGAATAAATCCGTGTAGCTGCTTGGCAATGCCATTGACTGAGCAATAAAAGCACCACCGGATTTCGCAAAACCAAACAAAAGACACGCGGCCAGCGTCGGGACGATCTTCCAATTACCGAAAATTAATGCGGCAATGGCTAAGAATCCATACCCCATATAAATGCTAGAAGAAAAGTTAGCTGAAATAGAATAGGCAAAACACATGCCGCCTAGACCTGATAGTAGACCCGATATCAAAACAGCTGTAAACCTAATTTTCGCTACATCTACACCCGCTGCATCCACCGAATGCGGATTTTCCCCGCATGCTCTTAAGCGCATGCCAAATTTTGTTTTATACAATAGATACCAAGCAAAAATGGCAATTACGATAATGATCACTTCAAACGGATACACATTCGTAAAGACCGCGCCTATTACTGGTATATCGGCTAAACCAGCAATTGTAAACCGCTCCATGACACCTAACTGGAACTTGTCCGAAGCAGTCCCAAAAACAAGCGCATTTATTTGTGTCGTTAAGAAAGTTGTTAGAGCCAGCGCCAATATATTAATGACGACACCGCTGATTACTTGATTTGCCTTAAACTTAATGCATAATACAGCATGAATAATGGCAAAAACCATCCCGCCGACCATAGCAAATAGTAAGGCCACATAAAATAAATCTTGAATATCTGTGCCAAAAGCATTGGCGATTAAAACAGCCGACAGCGCCCCGATAAATGCCCCAAAACCTTGAAAGCCTTCAAGTGCTAAATTGGTAATACCGCTCTTTTCACTGTATATACCGCCTATCGCCATTATAAAAAGAGGCAAAGCAAAGGATAAGCCATCAATAATTACTGTATCCATTATGATTTACTCTCCTTTCGTTCCTCTACTTTTTCACTCATGCAGCTGATTTTATATTTCAGGTATACACCACAAGCACTAAACAATAGGATCAGCCCGACGATCACAGAAGAAATCTCTTGTCTGATTCCTGCCTGCGAACTCATATACGTACTTCCCTGATCAATGATTGATATTAGGGATGAAGAAAAAATAACACCGATTGGATGAGAGTTTCCTAATAGGGCTACAGCAATGGAGTCAAAGCCGATGTCTGATAATACTTTTGGTTGTATAGAAGCGTAATAACCTAAATAATACGTAACACCTGCAAGACCAGCCAAACCACCGGATATAACCATGGCTAAGACTGTATTTCTTCCCACATTGATTCCCGCATACTTCGCAGCATTACGGTTGGTACCTACCGCTTTAATGTCAAACCCAACCACTGTTTTGTCCATGAGGATTTTTATTAAAATAGCGGTAATGATGGCCAAAATAAAGCCTAATGGAATATCCATTTTCAAGTTTCCTATTTCAACATTCACTAACGTCAATCTTGCTGCTTCAGAAATATATTGAGATTGCCTTGAGACAGGGTCAATATAGTACATTTGAATAAAGAAGCTGATGACATATTGAGCAATATAATTCAACATAATCGTCGATACAACTTCATTGATGTTGAATTTATATTTTAGCCACCCTACTAATCCACCCATTAGTCCCCCAGCGACTATACCAATCAGTAAAACAAGCGGCTTTGCGATCATCGCATCCAAGCCACTGTAGCCAACAATAATCGTCGCAAAAAAACCAGAGACGAGCATTTGGCCGGCAACCCCGATAT
>CAJGCH010000047.1 GCA_904501845.1 uncultured Bacillaceae bacterium
GCTCCTGATGATGCCGATTCCGCATGGGCTTAAGTCGAGCACGACAGCATTTGCGGGCATAATCCATTCCTCCTCTCTTTATTTATGTACCAGTCCAAGTTGTCCGATAAATCAAAGGCGAGAAAATATCACTTTTAAGCGCATTGGCTTTCTTGCCGGATGGATGCTCTCTTTTTCTGCCACTTGCAAACAGTATATACAAGCCTTTATGCAAGCGTGAAAGGTCAAAAGTGGATTTATTCATTAAAACTTCTCAATATGGATTCCATCTCCAATGTATTGCAGGTGAAGGCCCCATCATCTTCCCATGAGCTGATGCTGAACCCTAAAATGAGTCAGGCTCCTTTCTAGCAATAATTGTTGATATCCTCATTTAGCTTTGGAAGTCTATAGTGTACTAACTTGGTAGAAGGGTAATGGAACATAACGTTCATGTATGCTCGCGCAGACATCTCTATCAAAATATCTCTTCGAATCTCTAAAAGCGAAAGTTTATTGTATATTTCTATTATTTTCCTGTGTTAGAATATTTGTAGTTTAGTTAGTGAGGAGAATATAAAAAGTGAAATCATTTCTTTTGAGGATTGGGCTACTGGTCATGTTAGTCGTGGGAATGGGATGGGATAATGCGTTGGCAGCGGAAAATGAGAATCCGAGTTTTCAGGAGATTAATCGTTTGTTGACTGAAGAGGCCATAAAGCAAGAAATCCCTCCGGAAGTATTGAAATCTGTTGCGTGGGTCGAATCTGGCTGGAGACAATTTGTCGATGGCAAGCCCTATATCTCAAGTGATGGCGGAATCGGTATCATGCAAATCACGAATAAACCATCTTATGATCAGACACGTTTAAAGAATGATGTTGCTTATAATATTCAAGTTGGTGCGGAGATATTGTCTGGGATGTATGGAAGAGGAGATTTGCCAAAGCTGAACAGTGCTACAAAATCCGTGATTGAAAGCTGGTATTTTCCAGTGATGGCTTATAACGGGACGAAACCTGTGAACAGCCCGCTTTATAAAGCGACGGGAGAAATCAATAGTTCTGCCTACCAGGAGAAGGTAATGGCTGAGGTTAATAAATATCAGCTAGGAGGCAGAATCTTAGCGAGATATCCTTTTGCAACAAGCGATTTTGACTATGATTCAAACAGCACAAATAATATTGTGTTTAAAAAGAAATTATATACAATATCAAATCTCATTACGACATCACATGCTGGTTTAACTAGCAAGGTTGTCACAACAGATAGTGTGAAGCTTAGAAAAACTCCTGGGACTTCAGTAAAGGAGCTTAGAACCATTGCGAAGGGTACCATTTTAACAATCACAGGGAGTTTTAAATATGATGAGACAAAGACAAGCAAGAACCAATTTGTATGGTATCCAGTTAAGACCAGCAGTGGAGAGATAGGGTATGTCTCATCCGCGTATTTAGCGAAGTCCATCTTTACTGTTAACAAGATCACCGATCAGTCGACAGCTGTGACTGGAAATATAGCAAAAGGCTACTCCATTACGGTATCTGGGTCAGATAAAGTGAAAAATAGAGGCCTTTCCTCTGCACAGCAGAACTATTCTCTTGCCATTAGCAGTAAACTAAAACAAGGAACCAAGCTAACCTTTACCTTGAAGGATGCGAAAGGGCTTGTCCATGAGAAGAAGACCATTACGGTAACGGATGGAACGAAGCCAAGTATTCCAAAGGTCAACACGATTGATGATAACGACACAGTCATCAAAGGCAGCGCCGAGAAAAATTCTACAGTCTATGCTTATGTGAGTGGAAAATCCATAGGAAGTGCCAAGGCAGACAGCAGCAAGGGCAACTACTCTATCAAGATCAGCAAGCAAAAGGCCGGAACGAAGATTGGTTTAAAAGCAAAGGATGAGGCGGGCAATTACAGCTCTGAAAAGCCAATGACCGTGATTGATAAAACTCCGCCAGGCGCGCCAAAGGTCAACGCCATTGATGACAATGACACCGTCATCACAGGAACGGCTGAAAAAGGTTCAAGGGTCTATGCTTATGTGAGCGGTAAAACCATTGGGAATGCGAAAGCAAATAGCACAGGCAAGTATTCAATTAAACTCACAAAGAAAAAGGCCGGAACGAAGATTGTCTTAAAAGCAAAGGATGCAGCGGGCAATTATAGCTCTGGCAGGACAATGACAGTCATCGATAAGACACCGCCGGCAGCGCCAAAGGTCAATAAAGTGACAAGCAAAACGACTAAAGTGACGGGAACGGCAGAAAAGAACGCGACGGTAAAAATTTACCGCGGCAGCACCCATCTGAAAACCGCAACGGTCAATTCTAAGGGAAGCTATACTTTGTCCATTAAAGCTCAAAAAAAGGGAACGGTTTTGAGCGTCTATGCCTACGATAAAGCGAAGAATAAGAGCAAAGCAGCCAAGGTCACAGTTAAATAACATACGAACAGCCGAGAGTGGCAGATGCTCTCGGCTATTTGCATCTATTCTAGATGAGTTATGGCGAGGGAATAAGAATGATTTATCAGGGAGGTATGAAAGTATGAGGGATGGCATTTATGAGGTTGAGGCTAATTCCATCAAGCATTGGGTTAAGGTTGAAGGGGCTCAACATGGTACAACGCCGCTTGTTATCTTGCATGGAGGGCCGGGAGGTAATCATTACACATTTGAACATACAACAGGTCCTCTTCTTTCCAATACGAGAACGGTCGTTTACTATGAGCAACGAGGCTGCGGCAGGAGTGCTATGCCGCCCAGTGATACAGATTATAGAATTGAGCAGCTTGTTTCAGATTTTTATTCAATCAAGAAGTGGCTCAGGTATGAGAAGGTCGATCTATTAGGATATTCCTTTGGAGGGGAGCTTGCTCTTGAACTTGCGTATTCTTTGCCTAAAGAAATCGGGAAACTTGTATTGTCAGGACCGAGCCTGTTGGAATTGAAGGCAGGAAAGCTCCTTCAAATTGCAGGCTTCATGTCAGTGGCGGATATTCCAACATTGAAGAAAATAGATGAATTGGCCATACAAGGTTGTTCGGTACTAGATTTATATGAACAAGTCTGGAATCTTGTTGATTACCAAACTGTGGACCGGCTCTTATTTCAAAATCAAGAAAAGGCCCGTTTGAATCGGTCTCTATGGGAGGAAAGCAAGCTTCGAAACACTGGCCTTATGATGGAAGTATTAAAAAATGAACCAAGGAAAGTGCCATTAGTGGATCGATTATGTCAAATTAAACAGGAAGCGCTGATTATTGCAGGTATTCATGATTTTAATACAGGGATTCCCATCTCTAAAATCATTCATCAGCATCTCCAAAACAGCCGTCTTCAACCTTTTCTTCAGAGTGCACATTTCCCTGATCTTGAAGAACCGGAGAAATTTGTTCAGACCGTGCAGGATTTCTTGAATCAAGAAGTTCTATCCGAGGCATGAAAAACGGCTGCCCGCGCTTATCTGGGCAGCCGTATGTTCATGGCTTGATTAATTCTTTGAACTCATCAAATTGGTCTTCGATATCTTTCTTTGGTTTAGAGGTCAGCAGGCTGACAATGATGATGGACAGAAGACTTACCCCGAATCCAGGGATAATTTCATATAAGGTATCAGATAAGCCGAAGAATGACCAGGCGATAACGGTCACAGCCCCGCCGATGATACCGGCTAAGGCTCCCCAGCGGTTCATTCGTTTCCAGAAGAGGCTTAACAGGATGAGCGGCCCAAAGGATGAACCAAAGCCGGCCCATGCATATCCGACAAGATTAAGGATGGTGGTGTTCTTCTCCCAGGATAAAAACAAGGCAATGATGGAAACAATCAGAACAGATAATCGTCCAAAGAAAACGAGCTCCTTATCCGTGGCTGAACGTTTGATGAATGCCTTATAAATATCCTCCGTCAATGAGCTGGATGTGACGAGGAGCTGGGAGGAAATGGTGCTCATGATGGCGGCTAATATAGCTGAAATCAAGAATCCGGTAATGAGCGGATGGAATAAGATTTCACCCAATATAATAAAGACAGTTTCTGGATTGTTGAGCTCCGGCCCGTTCTTAGCGAAATAAGCGATTCCGATAAATCCAGTCAGCATAGCGCCAATCACGGAGAGTATCATCCAGCCCATCCCGATTCGGCGCGCTTTCTTAATTTCTTTCACGGATTGAATGGCCATGAAGCGGACAATGATGTGCGGCTGACCGAAATAGCCAAGTCCCCACGCAACAGAAGATATTATGCCAAGCACAGATGCGCCTTTAAAAATATCCATTAATGCTGGATTGATTGAGTTGATGGTATCAATTGTTTCACCCATGCCGCCCACTTCGATAAGGGTAACAGCCGGAACGAGAATGAGAGCAATGAACATGATTAACCCTTGGACGAAGTCCGTCCAGCTTACGGCAAGGAATCCGCCAAAAAGGGTATAGGCTATGACGACAAGACTCACGATGATTAGGCCTGTATGATAGTCAAGGCCAAAGGTGCTTTGGAATAGCACACCGCCGGATACCATTCCTGATGAGACATAAAAGGTGAAAAAAATCAGGATGACTAGACCTGAAATAAGGCGGAGCATTTTAGAGGAGTCGCCAAAGCGATTCTCCAAATAAGCCGGAATAGTGATTGAATCATTCGCCAATTGTGTATATAAACGAAGCCTCGGTGCTACATAAATCCAGTTTGCCCATGCTCCGATTGTCAGGCCGATCGCAATCCATGCTGCACTTAAGCCGGACACATACATAGCTCCGGGAAGACCCATTAAAAGCCAGCCGCTCATATCTGATGCTCCGGCACTGAGAGCTGTCACGGCCGGTCCCAGATTCCTTCCTCCCAGCATATAATCCGATAAATTTGCCGTTCTTCGAAACGCGAAATAACCAATGCCAAGCATTAAAACCATATACAGAATGACAGAACTTAATAAGGCATAGTCCATTGAATTACCCCCCTCTTTCCTGCAGACTAGACGAATATATTACCATAATTATATTGGAACATTCTGAAAAATACATCCGTTTTACTGAGAGAATTTCAAAGACATGAATATTCAGTACCGGCGTTTCATTCGCAATATATATACAATTCACGTATAATTACACTAAAATAACTGAAACCTGTGAGGAGAATGGGGAATGGATTACCATAAAAAGCCGTATGTATATGTCAAAAATCTCGAATTAAAGATAAGTGACATGAAGAAATCACTAGACTTTTATGAGTCAGTCATTGGTTTCCGTGTGTTAGAGCGTGAAGAAAAAAGAGCGGTTTTGACAGCGGATGGCAAAACTCCGCTCCTTACCTTGATTGAGCCGAATAATGTAGCTCCGAAGGAACTGCATCGCACAGGCTTATACCATTTTGCTTTATTGCTTCCTCATCGTTCTGATTTAGCTGATTTCCTTAAAACATTAATGAACTTGAAGATGAGAATTGGGGCTTCTGACCATCATGTCAGTGAGGCCATTTATTTGCAGGACCCGGATGACAATGGGATTGAGGTGTACACAGACCGAGATGATTCCAGCTGGGTATGGAAGGGCAGTGAGGTTCATATGACGACTGAGCCGCTGAATGCACGAGATTTGCTTAAGGCAGGTACGGAAAAGGGGTGGAGCGGCCTTCCTGCTGGGACCATTATGGGACATATCCACCTTCATGTTGGGGACTTGCGCGCAGCTGAGAAGTTTTATTGTGACGGTCTGGGCTTTGAGGTAGTAACCCGTTACGGCGAGCAGGCTTTGTTCATCTCATCAGGCGGGTACCATCACCATATTGGACTGAATGTCTGGAACGGACGCAATATCCCGGCGGCTTCACCGAATAGCGCGGGACTTAAGTATTATACAATTGCTTACCCAGGGAATAAGGAGCGGGAAGACGCAATTTTGAGACTGAAGGGTCTTGGGGCGGAAGTCAGAGAGCTTGCAGGCATTTATGAGGTCATCGATCCATTCGGAATGGCTATCCATCTTATCTAAGAAGAAGAGCTGCATCCAGAAGTCTGGGTGCAGCTTTCCTTACTATTTATTGCTGTATTCCCGCTTAAGCTCGGTTTGGAAACGGTCAAAGAATACACCTATTAAGAAGAAGGCAATCAGCAGCGGGTAGAAAGAATGAAATACGTGCTGGACAGTTGGGATGCTCCAATAAGCGGACAGAAAGCTTCCTTGGCCAATGAATGCCTGTATAATAATCAAGATATGTAAGGTCATCCAAAATAAGCTGAGAGTACCTGTGCTTGTTCGGACTAAGACAGCCATTACCGACACGGCCAATGCGGAAACTACAATGAAGACATAATCATTCCACATGTGCACATGATCGATGAATAGGCCATAGATGATGATGCCAATCAAATATAAATGGACGAAGTACGTTAGAAAATACATCATTAAGGATCCGTTTATTTTCGATGAGATTAAAAGGAGGCCAGCTGCCAGAACAAGAACTCCAATGAGATACTCAGCTCTCATGAAGAGCAAGACCAGGCTCCCGGCTATAAATCCTATCAGGTTCACATAATCGATACGTTTCATGATGTTTGTAAACATGCCCGCTTGCCCCTTTCTAAAGGGAAATAGAAATCGTTATTTATTTTATACCCGACTAGGAGGGAAATAACTCCTGCACCGGCAGGTTTGTTATTGTGAAAAAAAGGCTGGTATGGTAAAGTGGTAATATTGAGTAGACCGTAATTAGGAGGTATTTGTTCGTGCTGCATACTGTACTGATTATCTTATTGGTTATTACGTGCATTAGTTTAATTGCCGTTGTCTTGCTTCAATCAGGCAAAAGCGCTGGTTTATCAGGTTCGATCTCCGGCGGTGCTGAACAGCTTTTCGGGAAACAAAAGGCTCGTGGGCTGGATTTAATTTTACACCGTGTCACAATCGTTCTATCTATTTTATTCTTTGTTCTTACGGTACTTGTATCTTTTTTTGGCAAGTAATATCATATTGAGCAAGCAAACGTAGCCTGGCAAACTGCCGGGCTTTTTTGATGCCTGAGGAACGAATTAATAGCCTTTGCCGATTCTACATCGTAAACTTAAGGTAGGACATACTTTGCAAAAAGGGGATAGTTAGATGAAATTGACACAGCCAAAGCCATTTACTTTCGAGGGAGGAAGCAGAGCTGTCTTGCTATTGCACGGATTTACCGGCAGTAGTGCCGATGTTCGCATGCTCGGCCGTTTCCTTGAAAAGAATGGGTACACAAGTCATGCACCACAATACAAAGGTCATGGAGTTCCGCCAGAGGAGCTGGTGAATTACGGACCGATGGATTGGTGGAAGGATGTCATGAGAGGCTATGATAAACTGCGCGCAATGGGGCATAAAGAAATTGCTGTCGCTGGTCTATCATTGGGTGGGGTATTTTCCTTGAAATTAGGTTACACTGTACCTGTGAAGGGTATCGTACCCATGTGTGCACCCATGTATATAAAAAGTGAAGAAACGATGTATAAAGGGGTCCTGGAATATGCCCGCGAATACAAAAAGCGTGAGGGGAAAAGCGAAGGCGTCATAACTAGTGAGATGCAGGAATTCCAGAAGCGGCCGATGGAAACGCTAAAGGCTCTCCAAGACCTGATTGGGGATGTGCGTGACCACGTCAGCCAAGTGGATGTACCCCTCTTTGTCGTACAAGGGAGACATGACCATATGATCAATGTTGACTCCGCGAACATTATCCATGATTCTGCCAAGAGTGAGCAGAAGAGCTTGAAATGGTATGAGGAATCCGGGCATGTCATTACGACGGATGTCGAGCGTGATCAACTTCATAAAGATATACTCAAATTTCTAGAAGGATTAGATTGGACTAATTAATCCTTCAACATAAGAACCGAAGGAAGGAGGGGTTTGAATGGATGACAATATACGTCAGCTCGTAGACAAGCTGTATTCTTATATGAAAGAAGAAGCTTACAAACCCATGACAGTACAAGAATTAGAGGAAGCATTGGGCATTGATGATTCTGAGGATTTCAAGGATTTCGTGAAAGCTCTCGTATACATGGAAGAACGAGGAAAGGTTGTGCGCACACGTTCGAATCGCTACGGTTTGCCGCAGCGCATGAATCTCGTTAAGGGTAAGGTATCCGGCCATGCGAAAGGATTTGCTTTCGTGATTCCTGAAGAGAAGGACATGATGGATGACATCTTCATTCCACCGCATGAGCTCAATAATGCGATGCATGGAGACATCGTCATGGTCCGCGTATCCTCCGAATCTTCCGGTGCCCGCCGTGAAGGCTCTATCGTCAAGATCATTGAGCGCGGCGTTAAAAACGTGGTCGGTACATATACCGAAACGAGGGGAATCGGCTTCGTCATCCCGGATGACAAGAAAATGGCGAATGATATCTTCATTCCGAATGAAGCGAAGCATGGCGCCATTGAAGGCCATAAAGTTGTCGTGAAAATCACGACCTACCCAGAAGGCAGGATGTCTGCTGAAGGGGAAGTTGTAGAAATCTTAGGCCATAAGAATGATCCGGGTGTTGATATACTCTCCATTATCCACAAATTTGAGCTGCCGCAGGAATTCCCTGAGGAAGTGCTTGAGCAAGCTAACCGGACACCGGAAGTCATCGATGAGAAGGATTTAAAGGACCGCCGTGATTTGCGGGACCAAACAATTGTCACGATTGACGGAGCGGATGCGAAGGACTTGGATGATGCCGTAACGGTCACAAGGCTTGAGAACGGAAATTATAAATTGGGTGTCCATATTGCGGATGTGTCCCATTATGTAACGGAAGGCTCACCGATTGATAAGGAAGCGGCAGACAGGGCGACAAGCATCTACCTCGTTGACCGCGTTATCCCGATGATTCCGCATCGCTTATCTAATGGGATTTGTTCCTTGAATCCAAGGGTGGATCGCCTTACTTTGTCATGTGAAATGGAGATTGATTCAGAAGGCACTGTTGTGTCCCATGAAATCTTCCAAAGTGTGATTAAGACAACAGAGCGAATGACTTATTCTGATGTAAACGAGATCCTTGTGGATAAAAACGAGGAATTAATTCAGAAATATGAACCATTGGTACCTATGTTTGAGGAAATGGAACAGCTTGCGGCTATCTTGCGTGAAAAGCGGATGAAACGCGGCGCCATCGATTTTGATTTCAAGGAAGCAAAAATCCTTGTCGGTGAAAATGGTGAACCGACCGATGTGGTCATTCGTACACGTTCTGTCGCAGAGAAATTGATTGAGGAGTTCATGCTTGCGGCCAATGAAACGGTTGCTGAGCATTTCCATTGGATGGATGTTCCGTTTATCTACCGGATTCATGAAGAGCCAAATGAGGCGAAATTGCAGAAGTTCTTCGAGTTTATCGTGAATTTCGGCTATATTGTTAGAGGTACGGCTAATTCCGTGCATCCGCGCGCACTTCAGGAAATCATTGAAGCAGTTGAAGGGAAACCGGAAGAAATGGTTGTCTCCACAGTTATGCTTCGTTCCATGCAACAGGCGAAGTATGATCCGGAGAGCCTTGGTCACTTCGGGTTATCAACCGATTATTATACACATTTCACTTCACCAATCCGTCGTTATCCTGACTTGATTGTCCACAGATTAATCAGAACATATTTGATTAACGGGGATTTAAGCAGCCAAACGCAGGAGAAATGGAATGAAAAGCTTGGCGAGATTGCCCAGCACAGCTCTGCAATGGAACGGCGCGCCGTCGATGCCGAGCGGGAAACAGATGATCTGAAGAAAGCTGAATTTATGGAAGACAAGATCGGCGAGGAATTCGATGGAATCATTAGCTCCGTCACGAATTTCGGCATGTTCGTTGAATTGTCCAACACCATTGAAGGTCTTGTCCATGTCAGCTATATGACAGATGATTACTACCATTTCGATGACCGTCAATATGCGATGATTGGTGAACGCACGGCAAAGGTATTCCGTATCGGGGATGAGATTACAGTGCGCGTGATTAATGTCAATAAAGACGAACGCGCCATTGATTTTGAAATCGTCGGCATGAAGGATAACCGCCAGCGCGAGAGCGGTGAGAAGCGTATCTTCAGAACCGAACCAGGCAAGAACAGACGCAAGGATTCAGGCCAGCCGCAAAAAGGCGGAGGCAACCGCAAGGACACGCGAGGCAAAGAATCTGGCTCTGGGCAAGGGTCTGACAAAAAAGGGCCAAGAAAGAAAAAGAAGTTTTATGAAAACGCCCCTGCAGCGAAGCGGAAATCAGGGCGGAAGAAAAAACGATAAATGACATTAGGGACGCCTCAGGAGGGATGAGGCGTCCTTTTCATTGTTTTGTGTTTAGAGACTAGCATGTGAGGTATATACGTACTTGAACCCTTTGCAATAAAATTGCCATTAAAGGAAAATACGGGAGATAAGAGCATATAATTTACAAAAGGTAAAATAATGTTTATAATTCTTATCATAATACTATGAATTGTGGGATAGGGGGATACAACAAGGTGGATACTTTGTTATTGCTAGTCAATATTATTTTGTTACTTGCCTTAATCGGTCTTTTATATTTTATGCAAAAGAAGCATATCTCGTTTTCTAAGCGCGTGTTCACAGGGCTTGGCCTCGGGATTATCTTGGGTTTTTATTTACAGTTCGGCTATGATGCTGATTCGGAGGTGCTGACGGGCACGAAGGATTGGTATAGCATCATCGGAACAGGGTATGTCAGTTTCTTGAAGATGATCGTTATGCCATTGATTGTGGTTTCAATTATTTCAGCGATCATTAAATTGAAGGGAGATAATGGAGTAGGGAAGATTAGTTTCTCCATTATTGGCGTGCTTGTAGCAACGACTGCCATCGCTGCCGTAATTGGAATTGTCAGTGCCCTTGGGTTTGATTTGTCTGCTGATAATTTAGAGAATGGGGAAGCTGAGCAAGCCCGCTCGGCACAATTAGAGGAGACGATGGTGCAGGTGGAGGAGCAAAGCTTCCCGCAAAGAATTCTGCAGGTTATCCCGACGAATCCTTTCTTGGACCTGACCGGACAGCGTCCGACATCCACTATCGCAACAGTCATTTTCGCAGCTTTCATCGGGATTGCGGCAATTGGAGTGCGCAGGAAGGCGCCGGAGGAATTTGCGACATTTGAGAAGATTGTTGACGCACTATATAAGATTGTCATGCGTGTCGTCACCTTAATTCTGCGTCTCACTCCATACGGCATACTTGCCTTGATGGCCAATACGATTGCGAACACGAATATGGATGGAATTATTGAACTTTCAAGGTTTGTCATTGCGTCTTACGTTGCCTTAATTGCGATGTTCCTTGTTCACTTAGTTATTTTGAGCCTATCTGGATTAAGCCCGGTTCAATATTTGAAGAAGATGGGACCGCTCATGACATTTGCGTTCACATCACGCTCTAGTGCAGCGGCCATTCCAATCAATGTAGAGACACAGACGACGCAATTTGGGAACTCAAGAGGGATTGCCAATTTCGCAGCATCACTTGGAGCCTCCATCGGACAGAACGGCTGTGCGGGGATTTACCCCGCGATGCTAGCTGTGATGATTGCCCCGGACCCGCTTGACCCGGCCTTCTTGATTCAGCTAGTCATCATTGTGGCTATTAGTTCATTTGGTGTAGCTGGTGTTGGCGGCGGCGCAACATTTGCTGCCTTGATTGTGTTATCAAGCATGAATTTGCCAATCGGAATTGCGGCACTCTTAATTTCGGTTGAACCCCTCATTGATATGGGGCGGACCGCGCTTAATGTCAGCGGCTCTGTAACGGCTGGTCTTGTGACAGGACGAGTGACAGGCGAGCTTGATAAGAAAGTGTATGCCAGCAAAAAAACGAATATGGAATCATTTGAAGCGTAAGGATGTGCACTCGCACATCCTTTCTTCTTTATGGCAGGAAAAAGGCGGTTCAGGTAGAATAGTATATGGGTATGGAATAGAGTGAAATGGAGGAATACTACTATGGGAAAGAAAATCATTCAAACAGCGAAGGCTCCCAGTGCGATTGGTCCTTATTCACAAGCCATCGAGGCGAACGGATTTGTATACACATCCGGACAGCTAGGACTGGACCCCGAAACCGGAGAATTTAGAAATGGAATTCGTGAGCAAACCCAGCAGGCGTTAAAGAATCTTCAGGCAATCCTGAATGAGGCAGGGACAAGCCTGGATAATGTGGTGAAAACAACTGTGTTCCTGCAAGACATGTATGATTTTGCTACGGTTAATGAGGTATATGCAATCTACTTTAATAGCTCACTTCCGGCAAGAAGCGCGATTGAAGTTGCACGTCTTCCGAAAGACGGGCTTGTAGAAATAGAAGCAATTGCTGTAGTATGATAATAGAAAGGGCCAGTAGGGCTCTTTTTTATTCAGAATGACCCGTATACAGAGAGAGGGGGTATGAATATGCCAAAAGGAACAGGAAAAGTCCTCGGACAAAACAAAAAGGCCTATCACGATTATTTTATCGAAGAAACCTACGAGGCAGGGATTGTCCTCCAAGGGACAGAAATCAAGTCCATCCGGAATGGCCGTGTGAACATGAAGGATTCCTATGCGAGAATCATTAACGGCGAGGTCTTCCTTATGGGAATGCACATCAGCCCATATGAGCAAGGAAACCGCTATAATCACGATCCGCTGCGTGT
This sequence comes from uncultured Bacillaceae bacterium, assembly GCA_904501845.1. Classification (GTDB taxonomy): domain Bacteria; phylum Bacillota; class Bacilli; order Bacillales; family Pradoshiaceae; genus Pradoshia. Next base: position 12,637 of record CAJGCH010000047.1, read on the forward strand.
GAGAAAGCTATTGCTCCACAACAAGGAAATTTCCAAGCTGATCGGCCAGACGAAAGAACAAGGATATGCCCTCGTACCATTGAAGCTGTATTTGAAAAATGGCTTTGCTAAGGTATTGATTGGCCTTGGTAAGGGTAAAAAGAATTATGACAAGCGTGAGGACCTGAAGCGGAAGGAAGCGAAACGTGAAATCGAGCGTGCTTTCAAGGAACGTCAGCGCTAACCGTGAAATGGAGCTAAGCCCAAGTTCTTACAATTGAATTTCACACACGTTGTGATATAATAATTCATGTACCGTAATTGAATAGAAGCAAGCGTAAGCTTTTAGGCTTCTTCATTTTCGTACGCTCCACATTCTTAATGAGGGGACGTTACGGATTCGACAGGGGTAGTTCGAGCTTATGTTGCGAGTCGAGGGGATCGGCCTCGTTAAAACGTCACAGCCTATAACTGGCAAACAAAACAACAACCTAGCTTTCGCTGCCTAATAACAGTCGATAGCTGTTCCTCCCTCCATCGTCCATGTGGTAGGGTCAGGGACTCACTTTAAGTGGACTACGCCGGATCTCGCCGTCTGAGGGAGAAGGAAGAGAACAACCAGACTAGCTGCCCGGAAGCCTGTCGATAGGCCGAAGGAACAGCGAATTGCCAATATATCGACTACACTCGTAGAAGCATAAGTGCCGTTATCTTTGGACGTGGGTTCGACTCCCACCGTCTCCACCAATACATAGTTTTGGTGGTTTTTTATTTTTATACAAACAGTAAATATTCTTCGGTTAGATAATAAATTCAAAAAGGCAGAAATGTTAGCTTAACGATAACATTTCTGCCTTTTTAATTACATGCAAAGCTTGGTAGGCAGGGATTGAGGAGAAAGCCTCAGTCCTATTTTTTAATGGTAAAAACCATCAGAAAAAGCGCTGTACCGTCATCTTATTGTCTTAAATAATTTAATGTTCTATTTATAATCTATTTATATTATTATAAATTATATTAATATAATTACTTCTTGGTGAGTAATAGATAGATAATGATTTTAGGGAGTAGTTTTGCATGAAAAAAATATTCTTATGTATTTCATTAGGAATTTGTGCAGCTTTGGTTGCACCAAATTTCCCCGAAAAGCCAACTGCTGCAGCCGAATCTTCAACGCTCTATCAAACGACGGCAGGCGTCAATTTAAGAGCCGGTGCCTCTACTAATCATAGGGTTATCGTAACCATTCCAAAAGGGAAAAACGTGATCTATCTATCTAAATCCGGAAGCTGGTATAAAGTTAAGTACGGAAATAAAACTGGATTTGTGAGCTCGAAATATTTAAA
>CAJGCH010000048.1 GCA_904501845.1 uncultured Bacillaceae bacterium
CCTTTGAATTGACCAAATTCCTGCTTGATTGTAAGTAAATCCAATAAACACTGTGTTGGATGATGCCCACATCCATCTCCAGCATTCATTATGGATAAATATACACCATCCTGTATTAATTTGGCAAAGTAATTATCTTCACTATGACGAATGACGACTGAATCTACTCCGATTGATTCTAAGGTTTTCACAGTATCGTAGAGGGTTTCCCCCTTTAAAACACTTGATGTATTGACTTCAAACGGAATGACTTCCAGACCTAATTTTCTTTCAGCCATTTCAAAGCTTGATTTCGTCCTTGTGCTTGGCTCAAAGAATAGATTGGATATGAAGTGGTTTCTCTTTGGCCGCCATGCTTCACCTTTTGCAAATTGCTCTGCATCTGAAAGCAGCCTCGAGATTTCTTCGATTGATAGATCATTCATGGTTAATAAATGTTTCATCTTTCCCATCCTTCCTATTCTTATCTATTCTCCAAATTTTTCTGTTTACATCGTATTTATAAAAAAGGCCCTCATTCGAATAAGTCGAATCAGGGCCTTTTGGATAGGTGCAAATCCACGTACTTCTCATTGGATTTGTCTCCTTAAACCTTATCCCTGTTTTTGAAAGGTGTTCACTGCTTTAACGTTCAGTTGACATTTTCTCTCTTCCAGGCAATATAAGATTTAGGATGACACCGACGATGGCAGCTAGGGCCATTCCGGAAATGGAGGCATTCTCCGTAAGCTTTAGGAATGCTCCGCCGACACCAATGATTAAGATGACAGATGATATGACCAAATTTCTGTTGACGGACAAGTCAATTTTGCTGTCAATCAACATTCTCAGCCCACTTGAAGCGATAATTCCGAATAGCAAGATAGATACTCCGCCCATAACCGCAGATGGTATGGAGAGGATCAATGCTGAAATTTTCCCGATAAACCCGAAAGCGATAGCGAACACGGCGGCTCCTCCAATGACATAGACACTAAAAGCACGTGTTAAGGCCATAACCCCGATGTTTTCACCATAAGTCGTATTCGGCGGTCCCCCTAGGCATGAAGCAATCATGATAGAGATCCCGTCACCGAATAAGGAACGGTGTAAACCAGGTTTTTCGACGAAATTCTTGCCAGCAATCTTACCGAGCACCAATTGGCCTCCGATATGCTCCGAGATAGGAACAATCGCAATTGGTACCATCATCAGAATGATTTCCCACGTTAAATGTGGTGTGTAATCCACGAATGGGACTGTGAAATTTGGTATTTGGAACCAAGGAGCATCGATTACTTTTTGGAAATCAACAATTCCGAAGAATAAGGATGCGATATATCCGCCGGTAATTCCAATCAAGACTGGAATTAGCGACAGGAAGTTCTTAAGAACTACTGAGCAAAAGATGGTAATGCCCAGCGTTATGAGTGCGACCGTAAAATGGGTTGAACTGTAAACAAGTACTTCAGCAGATGTATCTTCATACATGGCCATATTCACCGCTGTGGAAGCAAGGCCAAGACCAATGACCATAATAACTGGACCTACAACAACCGGCGGCAGGAATCTCAAGATAGATTTCGGGCCGACTGCCTTAACAAACAAGGCGACAAGCGCGTAAACGACACCGACTAAGAATCCTCCGACAAGTGCTGACCCTACCCCGCTGCTCTCATTCAATAGGGTAATCGGAGCGATAAAAGCAAAGGATGAACCGAGATACGCTGGAATTTGACCCTTTGTTATCAAGATGTATGCGAGTGTGCCGACACCGCTTGTCAATAAAGCAATACCCGGATCAAGGCCAGTCAGGATTGGCACAAGTACGGTTGCTCCGAACATGGCGAATAGATGCTGCAGGCTCAAGGTAAACCATTGTTTCAATGTTGGTCTTTCCTGGACATCGAGCCGGATGTCCACCTGTTTTTGGGTTGTTTCGTTCATTTCCATTAGTAAGCCTCCTCTAATATAAGAAAAAACAAGATGTTCGAGGAGAAGAATTCAAGCATATTAATTTTTTTACTGAACTCTCCTCTTTGCAAGCCTCTCTGGACTGCGATTAAAAAGGATGTTTATTATTCATAAATGGCAACTTGTTCGCCGCCATCCATTTCTTTCAGTTTCACGACAATCTTTTCATTTTTAGCAGTAGGAATATTCTTGCCTACATAGTCAGCACGAATCGGCAGTTCGCGGTGTCCTCTGTCAACCAATACTGCCAATTGAATCTGGCTCGGCCGTCCGAGGTCAACAAGTGCATCTAGTGCTGCCCGTGCGGTTCGGCCCGTATAAAGAACATCATCGACAAGGATGACTTTCTTATCCTCGATTGAGAAGGATACATCGGTACCTTTCACTTCTGGTTCTCCGCTGTCCGTATTTTTCGTTAAGTCATCACGGTAAAGCGTAATATCCAGCTCCCCGACAGGGATGCTCTTTCCTTCAATTTCTGCGATGCGCTCTCCAAGCCGCTTCGCAAGGAAAATGCCGCGCGTCTTGATTCCAATAAGCACGCAATCCTGCACACCTTTATTCTTCTCGATGATTTCATGAGCGATCCGTGTTAACGATCTCGCTATAGCCTTATCATCAAGCAAAGTAGCTTTTTCTATCATTCGAAGCATCCTTTCTAAGAAAAATAAAAAATCCTTTTGCCAGAGGCAAAAGGATATAGTTTAAATACACATAGAAAAATGCATAGTTCTCCCATGTTCAAGTATCGTCACGTACCTTTTCAGCCTCTCTGGACCGTTTTAAAGGACTTATTCAATTACAAATATCATACTCTCACTTCCATGTACTTGTCAACGGTCAATTCGTAATGTTTCCAAAAATTCGATGAAGTAAGCAGGAAGAGGCGCTTCAAATTCTAAATATTCCTCTGTTCTTGGATGAACAAAACCGAGAACCGCTGCATGTAATGCCTGTCCATTCAAATCAACCGTCTTCCTCGGTCCATACTTAGGATCACCTGCAAGAGGATAGCCAATATATTTCATATGAACGCGAATCTGGTGAGTTCGTCCAGTCTCAAGCTGGCATTCAATGAATGTGAAATCACGGAAGCGTTCAAGCACATGGAAATGTGTCACCGCATGGCGAGAATTTTCATCCGTTACAGTCATGCTTTGGCGATCGCGCTTATCACGTCCAATCGGAGCGTCAATCGTGCCGGCATCATGCGGGATAACGCCATGGACGAGTGCATTATACTTTCTCGTCACCGTTTTCTCTTGAAGCTGCTTGACCAATTTCTCATGGGCCATATCATTCTTTGCAACCATTAGAAGGCCTGAGGTGTCCTTATCGATGCGATGGACAATACCGGGGCGCATGACACCATTAATCCCTGATAGATCCTTGCAATGATGCATAAGCGCATTAACAAGCGTACCGCTCGTATGCCCCGGAGCTGGATGCACAACCATCCCCTTCGGCTTGTTCACGACGATGACATCCGCATCCTCGTAATAAATATCAAGCGGAATATCTTCAGGCGTAACATCGAGTTCTTCCGGCTCCTCGATTGTAACCTCAATGACATCGCCTTCCTGGCATTTATAATTGGCTTTAGAGGAAGTTCCATTTACCAATACATTTCCTGATTTAATCCATTGCTGCACCTGTGAGCGTGACCATTCTTCATTGATGAGGGATAGAATCTTATCTAGTCTATGCCCTTTTTGTTCTTCATTTATTTGTATCTTGTGATTGTCCATTCGTTAACTCCTTAGCTCTTCTTTCTTCCATAAACATCGCGATAATCAGCAAAACGACACCGATGCATAATGAAGCATCCGCTACATTGAATACCGGGAAGCTGTATGAAAAAATATACACGTGGAAAAAATCCACTACTTCTTGTCTGAACAAGCGATCGATGAAGTTTCCGATAGCCCCTCCTAATATAAGGCCCAGCGAAACCCCTGTTAGCTTATCAGCGGCGTATTTTTTTATATAATACACAATACCGGCAATGACTATTGCCGTCACGATATAAAAGAACCACATCTGTCCTTGCAGGATTCCCCATGCTGCTCCTCGGTTACGATGCGATGTTATGTAGAAGATGTTTTCAATAACAGGGATGCTTTCCCCATACTCCATATATTTCACAATCAGCCATTTTGACCATTGGTCGACCAAAATGATTCCTAAGGCAATGCCGTAATATAAACGCAACACCTTACAAACGCCCCCTGCCTCCTTATAATATCCTAACCATGCATAAAAATTGTAGCATACCATCCGGCAAAAAACGAACCTGGATAAACAGATAGGCCCTTTCTGCTCATATGAAAGGGCCTAATAGATTCTACATCCTTATCCTAATTGAGGATATTCAGCATCTACGACTGCTGCACATCGTTTGCAAAGGGTTGGATGATTTTCCACTGCGCCAACCTCTTCACTGATGTTCCAGCAACGTTCACATGTTTCGCCTTCTGCCTTTTCAATCAGAATAGCGGCATGCTCCAATTTAAGAGCGTTATCCGGCGCACCATATACCGAACCAGCAAGCTCAACTTTAGAAACGATAAATAATTGTTCAAGGCTCTCTTTGATTGCTGCCAGTAAATCCTTCATTTCTTCGTCAACATACAGCGTAACTTTTGCATTGAGCGATTTGCCGATGACTTTAGCATTACGCGCTTCTTCTAACGCCTTTAAGACATCATCGCGAAGATCCATGAAACGATCCCACTTCTCCTCAACTGCCTTAGCATTCTCATATGCTTCAACAGATGGCATATCTGTCAATTGAACGCTGCTTTCTTCTTCGTCCTGGATGAAGCCCCATACTTCGTCAGCCGTATGCGGCAGAATCGGTGCAATCATCTTAACGAGCTTAATCAGGCATTCGTGAAGGACCGTTTGAATGGCTCTTCTTCCAGTGCTTGCTTCAGCATCGCAATAGAGGATATCTTTTGCATAATCCAGGTAGAAGGAGCTTAAGTCCTGTGTGCAGAAATTATTGATGCCATGGTAGACATCAGCAAATTGATAGCGATCATATCCATTTTGTACTTGCTCGACCAAACGATTAAGCTTGATTAGCATATATTGGTCAACTTCACGGAGGTTTTCATAGCTTACCGCATCACTAGCAGCATTGAATCCATTCAAGTTGCCTAATAGGAAACGGAAGGTGTTTCTGATCTTGCGGTACACTTCTGATACTTGTTTCAAGATATTATCAGACACACGGACGTCTGCCTGGTAATCCACACTCGCTACCCATAAGCGCAGGATGTCCGCACCCATTTGCTGGATAACCTTCAGCGGGTCAACCGTGTTGCCCAATGATTTACTCATCTTGCGGCCTTCTCCATCAAGCGTGAAGCCATGAGATAGGATGCCTTTATAAGGAGCCTTGCCCGTAACAGCAACAGCCGTCGTTAAGGATGAGTTAAACCAGCCGCGGTATTGGTCAGAACCTTCCAAGTATAGGTCAGCCGGCCTTTCGAGGTCCTCTCTAGCTTCAAGAACAGATTGGTGGGATGAACCGGAATCAAACCAAACGTCCATGATATCCGTTTCCTTCGTGAATTTGCCGTTCGGGCTTCCTTCATGTGTGAAACCTTCAGGTAGAAGATCTTTCGCTTCTCTTTCAAACCAAACCGTTGAGCCATGCTCTCTAAATAATTGTGCCACATGTTCAATCGTCTCATCAGTGATGATAGCATCTCCGTTTTCTGCATAGAAGACCGGAATTGGAACACCCCAAGCTCGCTGGCGGGAAATACACCAATCACCGCGGTCGCGCACCATATTGAAGAGACGTGTTTCTCCCCATGCCGGAACAAATTTCGTCGCCTTGATTTGCTCAAGCAGCTGCTCCCTGATTTGGTCAATGGATGCAAACCATTGATCCGTCGCACGGAAGATAGTTGGTTTTTTCGTTCTCCAGTCATGCGGGTAGGAGTGCGTAATGAAATCTAGCTTAAGCAATGCGCCATTTTCCGCTAGTTTATCCGTGATTTCCTTATTCGCTTTATCATAGAACAAACCTTCAAATCCAGGTGCTTCAGCTGTCATATGGCCTTTCTCATCTACTGGGGCAAGAACGCCTAGATTGTACTTCTGACCGATGATAAAGTCATCTTCCCCATGGCCCGGTGCTGTATGAACGCAGCCTGTACCAGCGTCAGTCGTAACATGCTCCCCGTTCATTACGAGGGAATCACGGCCATACAAAGGATGTTTAGCAACCGTGTATTCAAGCTCGCTTCCTTTAACCGTTTTCTCAACTTCTGCTGTTTCCCAGCCGAGCGTTTCCTTAACAGCTGGCAATAATGCTTCCGCAACGATGTATTTGGTTCCTTCAACGTTCACAACCACATAATTCAAGCGAGGGTGTACGGAGATCCCAAGGTTCGCCGGTATTGTCCAAGGTGTTGTAGTCCAGATAATATATTTCGCATCCTCCGGCACAACTCCTTTTCCATCCTTCACATCAAATGCCACATAGATAGATGCAGATTTCTTATCATGGTATTCAATCTCCGCCTCAGCAAGTGCTGATTCGCTTGATGGAGACCAATAAACAGGTTTAAGGCCTTTATAGATATAGCCTTTCTTCGCCATATCACCAAATACCTTGATTTGCTCTGCTTCATATTCAGGCTTAAGTGTGATGTACGGATTTTCCCAATCCCCTCTTACACCAAGGCGCTTGAATTGCTCGCGCTGATTATTAATTTGCGTGTATGCATATTCTTCACAGAGCTTGCGGAATTCAGCAATGGACATTTCCTTGCGGTTTACTTTCTTATTTTTGGTGAGGGCTGTTTCAATTGGAAGGCCATGTGTGTCCCAGCCTGGTACATATGGAGCATTATATCCGCTCATGGATTTGTAGCGAACGATGAAATCCTTTAAAATCTTATTCATCGCATGCCCGATATGGATGTTTCCGTTCGCATATGGGGGGCCGTCATGAAGAATGAATTTCGGAAGATCTTTCGTGCGCTCTTGCACTTGTTTGTAAATATCCTCCTCATTCCATCTTTCTTGCATTTGAGGTTCTCTGTTTGGCAGATTTCCGCGCATCGGGAACTCTGTCTTCGGCATTAACAATGTGTCTTTTAATTCCATTCCATTCACTCCAGTCGAGATTCCAACACTCGTCAGAATCTTTATTAAAATACAAAAAGCCCTTTCATCCCGGTAAAGGGACGAAAAGGCTTGATTTTCCGCGGTACCACCCTTATAGAATACCATTTCTCACATGGTATTCCGCTTGGAATTCGTAACGTGAATGACTCGCCGATCCCTACTCACTCATCGAGAGCTTTCGAAAACGGACTCGGGGATGATTTTCCATGCAGCGTCTTTTACCAGGCTCCCACCTGCCCTGGCTCGCTTAAAAAGATTGGCTCACGTACTGTTCCCGTCTTCGTTTTGTAATATTATCATTTGATTCGTGAAAGTATTATATTCAATAATGACCCTAAAAGTCAAGAGGACCTTACATTTCTTCTTCTAAATTAATATTAAGCTCTGTCGCGTCAACATCATATTTAAGAAGCTTGTCCCAATCCTCGCTATTTAAAAGGTCAAGCTGAGCCTCAACAAGCATTTTAAAGCGCATTCTGAATACTTTTGATTGCTTTTTCAGGTCTTCAATCTCAATCGCAATCTTTCTAGCCTTGGAGAGAGCTTCGTTCACAATGCGGTCAGCGTTCTTTTCTGCTTCCTTCATAATGAGCTTTGCTTCTTTTTGAGAGTTGCGTTTAACATCCTCTCCAGCTTCTTGTGCAATCACGATGGATTTATTCAAAGTCTCCTCGATACTCGAGAAGTGCTCAAGGCGCTGTTCCAACTCTGTAACTCTGTCTTCTAATTCTTTCTTTTCTCTAATGACCAACTCATAATCCTTAATAATCTGGTCGAGGAATTCATTTACTTCGTCTTCATCGTAACCGCGGAACCCTCTGCCGAATTCCTTATTATGTATGTCTAGCGGTGATAATGGCATATACTGCACCTCCGAATACTAAGTATTATCAACAATATTATACTATGCTTTCGACACGAATGGTGATAAACCTGTTAATTTCTCAATTATTTTTGTAATCCTATGACGATTTTCCATTTATCCTTTTTGGTTTTCCCTTCAATGGCGAGTACTTTGATTCGTCCTGTCCCCCTTATGGAAATAATGTCCTCTTGCTTCAATTCATATGAAACGGATTCTATCTGGCGATGATTTACCTTTACGCGCCCTTGTCCAATGAGCATTTGGCTCTTTTGGCGGGAGAAGGAGACCGCATTTGCGACAACATTATCCAGGCGGAGAGAGGAGGATGTAATCGCCGTCTCCTTCCAAGTCTCTTTCACTGCAATGATACGTTCCGAGCTGATTGGCTCACATTTCACACCCGCATTGCCGATTTTTGAGAGATTAGCCTCCACATAGGCAGAAATCGTCTTAGCGACCGCAAACTGAACCGTTTCTCCTTCAATCCATATATCGCCGTACATTTCTCTTTTCAAGCCGAGCGACATCAGTGTTCCAAGCACCTGCCGATGGTCGATCGTCGTAAATTTAGATGGATATGATAGCTGGTAAAAAGCAATCTCATAGTCTTCCTCATCAGGCGTGTAATACTCCGGATAAAATATTGCTCGTTTCCTTTCGGCATGGTCTGCCCCTCCGAAAAAGGATACGAGGACGTCTCCGCCCTTTCCAATGAGCATTCGAATGATTTCCGCCTCGCGCGGATTTAAGAAATCCGTCAATTTGGGCGCATATTGCTCCCTTACCTGCTCAGCCCAGCCAAGGACTTGGTCGATAAAGTCCTTTTCCTCCGGACGAAAATGCTGATAAATATCCATTCATTCCTGTCCTCCTTGATGAAAAACAAAAGCTCCCGAGCTTCGGGAGCATACAGTTTCTAGAAATAATATTGCAAAGCGATAATTCCGCGAGCCGCCAAATTTAATACGAGAATGGCCACTAACGGAGAAATATCAATCATGCCAAGCGGCGGGATAATCTTCCTGAACGGGTCAAGAAACGGCTCACATATACGGGCAAGGAATGAACCAATGCTCGATTCACGCGCACCCGGGAACCAGGACATTAAAATATAGATGATCAATGCCCAACTGTATAATTCTATTAATGAACCTGCAATACCAAAAATTAAATCCATTTAATTACCTACCACCTTACATCCTCCAGCTCATCCTCTTGCGCATAACCAGAAATGGAACCAGAAACATCAACATTCTCAGGAGTACATAAGAAGATATTCGAGCCAATCCTCTGAATATCTCCAGCAATCGCATACACTGTACCGCTTAGGAAATCTACGATACGGCGAGCCTGGTCTGGAGAAATCCTTTGCAGATTAACCACGACGCCGCGGCGATTTTTGAGATGATCGGCAATCTCCTGAGCATCAGCATATGCCCTAGGTTCAAGCAATACTAACTTAGATGATTTCTGGATGCTTTGTAAACTGACAACATTTTGCTGCTTATGCGGTTGGACAGCTGATTTATTTGTTTTCATGGGTGTTTTTTCTTCTTCTACATATTCTTCTTCATATTCATATTCTTCATCATCAAGAGCGAAAAAAGTTTTCACTTTAGATACGATTGACATATTTTACACCTCTCTCTTATTCATTCCCTACCAAAGCAGTTCCAATTCTGACCATGGTTGAACCTTCTTCAACGGCAATCTCAAAATCATTTGACATTCCCATTGATAATTCGCGGCAAGGGGCAAACGGCAACAATAACTTCTGTATTTGAACTTGCAATTCTTTTAATTCTTTGAAACATTGACGTATTTCATCTTGATTATCGGTTAACGGAGCCATTGTCATTAAACCAATTATTCTTATTTTATCAAAGTTTGCAAGTTGATTTACAAATTCCATTGTTTCTTGAGGGGGTATACCATGTTTAGTATCTTCGCCGCTGACATTAACCTGAACGAGACAATCGACAGGCTTTTCTGCTCTCTTTTGAATCTCTTCTGCCAGCGAGATGCGGTCAAGCGAATGAATAACATTAACTTTATCGATGATGCTCTTGACCTTTCTTGTTTGAAGTGAACCGATGAAATGCCATATCGGCTGCTCATTAAAGGCCTCGCGTTTAGCGAGTATACCCTCCGAACGGTTTTCTCCAAGATGATGGATTCCTGCTTCAAATGCTTCTTTAGCACGTTCGGGTGTGACGTATTTCGTCACGGCGATGATCTTAATCTCATCGGGGTGACGTCCTGCCCGCTCCGCCGCCTCACTGATGCGCTTTTTAATAGTATGTAAATTGCTGGCTACTTCCATGGCGTTCATTCCTCCTTAAAGCCAATAAAACCCATCATCCGCCCTGTTCTCCCTTTATCTCTGCGATGGGAGAAAAAGAGCGATTCGTCGCAAGCAGTACATAACCCAGATGTTATGATGTTCTTATTCAAGATACCGGATTTACGAAGAATTAACGCATTTGCCTTTTTTAAATCAAGCGCAAATTGTGTGTCTGTAATTTGATTATAAGCGGTTTTTGTCTCATCTTCTAGTATTAGCGCTAACAAGTCAATTATTTTTTTGTCGACCATGTAGCATTTCGGACAAATTGAAGGCCCAATCGCGGCGTATATGTCCTCTAGCGGAACACCTTCCACACTTGTCCACTTTTCGACCATTGCTTTTGAGATTCCCCCAACAGTGCCCTTCCATCCGGCATGAGCCACTCCAATCAGGTGATGCTTCGGAGCAAAAAAGAACACCGGTACGCAATCAGCAAACAAGAGAGTCAGCAGAACACCGCGTTCTCTTGTATACAATCCGTCCGTTTGCTTTAGGGCAGAGACATAGTCCAAAGCCCCTGATCCCGCATGCTCAGCTGTTATCTTAGCGATATTGGTCTCATGCGTTTGCTCGGCCCCTACCCATTTCTCAGCTGGAACACGAATCCTCTCAGCTAATATTTTTCGATTACTGACGACATCACCAGCTACATCCTGAACATGAAAGGCGGGATTCATCGAGCTGAAATGGCCCTTGCTGACACCGCCATTCTTTGTCGTAAAACCTGCCACGAGATCGGGATGCCCTTCTGTCCATGGTCTAATCGATAGAATTGATTCAGAGGTTTGTACAAATGATTCCACTAGTGAACTCCTTGACTTTTTCTTTCATTTTATCATAAACCGTCGTTTTGCGCTTCATTAGGTTGGAAGATCTCCTAAAGGCGATACTCTACCAAGATGACATCTTCCCCGATCATTTTAATCTTACTCCAAGGGATGACAATTTCTTCTTCTTTGTTCAAGAAAGAAAGCATCCTTCCTGTCCCGACAGTGATGCTGTCAATTCTTCCTGTAAGCAAATTAATATCGATATCCCCGACATTCCCGAGCCGCTTTCCATCAAGTGTATTGACGATATCCTTCACTTGGAATTCCGATATTTTAATCATGTCTAATACCACCTATTCACATAAAGGGATTTATGAAAGTATATGCTGTACCATTCAGGCACAGAACTGCGGCTGGTATGCTTTTAGACACAATCCTTTTATATATTCCCATGTATATCACATCATCAAACACATAGCCAACATAAAAAAAGGAAGGGAGCAAGCGCCCTCTTCCAGCAAGATGAAAAAACGTCCTTCCAGTCTTCCCGCATGCAGCCGGATCCTGGAAAATCAGGGCAAATAGACTTGCCCATGCTTTTTAGTATTTATGATTTCATATGTTTTTGTTCATTTGGCGAATGGCCGCCTTTTCAAGCCTGGATACTTGCGCTTGGGAAATCCCGATTTCCTCCGCCACTTCCATTTGGGTTTTTCCTTGGAAGAAGCGCTTTTTCAGAATCATTTTTTCCCGCTCATTAAGACGTCTCATACCATCTTTCAGCGCAATCTCATTAATCCACGTATTGTCCTTGCTCTTCTCATCACTCAGCTGATCCATGACATAAATAGGGTCTCCGCCATCATTGTAGATTGGCTCAAACAAGGATACAGGGTCCTGAATGGCATCAAGCGCAAAGACAATTTCTTCATAAGTAACATTAAGCTCTTTCGCGATTTCCTCAGATGTCGGTTCTCTTGATGTTTCACTCGTCAATCTCTCCCTTACCTGGAGAGCCTTATAGGCGATATCCCTGAGCGATCTGGAAACCCTGATTGGATTATTATCGCGCAAATATCTGCGAATCTCTCCTATAATCATTGGCACTGCATACGTTGAGAATTTAACATTCTGGCTCAAATCGAAGTTGTCAATGGACTTCATCAGCCCAATGCATCCGACCTGAAATAGGTCATCGACGAATTCGCCGCGGTTATTGAAACGCTGGATGACACTTAACACAAGTCTCAAGTTCCCATTGACGAGTTTTTCCCTGGCGCTTTTCTCGCCTGCCTGCATCTGCTTGAACAATTCCCGCATTTCCTCATTTTTTAATACTGGTAATTTGGATGTATCCACACCGCATATCTCTACTTTGTTTCGAGTCAATCCATTCCCTCCTAGCAGGAACTGATGTACAAAGTAAAGTATCTCCCCGGGAAGAAATTATATTCATATAAAAAAAGAAGAAACTTAATGTCATAAAGCAGTTGATTCAATGAACACAGGCACAGACAGAAACACAGGCGCTCATAAATATTTTCTTACACTTTGGAGGGTCTATAGCCGAAGCATTACCCTATTGGGAAAAAAAAATAAAATGGTCTGATTAAACCATTTTATTAAACTCCTTGCGCAGACGTTTAATTATTCTCTTTTCTAATCTTGAAATATACGATTGCGAAATACCAAGCATGTCAGCAACATCTTTTTGCGTCTTTTCTTCGCCGCCGACCAAACCGAACCGAAGCTCCATAATTTGTTTCTCGCGATCATTCAATTGATCAAGCGCCTTTGACAAAAGCTTTCTGTCAATGGAGGATTCCAGGTTTTTCGTAATGATATCATCATCCGTTCCAAGCACATCTGAAAGCAGCAGCTCATTTCCATCCCAATCGATGTTCAACGGTTCATCAAAGGAAACCTCTGACCGTGTTTTACTGTTGCGCCGCAGGTACATCAGGATTTCATTCTCAATGCAGCGCGAGGCATAAGTAGCCAATTTTATTTTCTTCTCTGGATTAAACGTATTGACTGCCTTTATTAATCCAATTGTGCCTATGCTAATCAAATCTTCAATATTAATGCCTGTATTCTCAAATTTTCTCGCTATGTAGACGACAAGCCTGAGATTACGCTCAATCAAGATGGCTCTCGCGGTTTCGTCCCCTTTTGGAAGCTTATGAATGAGTATCTGTTCTTCTTCCTTGCTTAATGGCGGAGGGAGAGCTTCACTTCCCCCAATATAATAAACTTCTTTTGATTTGATTCTCAGCTTCACTAATATTTTTGTCCAATAGTATGATATCTTGAATCGAATATTTTTCATTTCCAGGACCGCCCTTTCCCTTGGTTTGGCACCCTTATGAGGCATGGACCGTACTTGATACCGGCACGAGCTTCGGATGTATAATGGCATCAAATTTCCCATCGTTTGACAGCTGCTGCTTTGTAAAAGAAATCACACATTTGGATGTTTCCTTGTATTCTCCCGAAACGTTAATATAGAGTGCGTCTGGCTTAAACCCAATCAGAAGCTGATTATCCTCGCCAACAACCCTGCAAGGTATAATCCGCATCTTCTCTTGCCATCCAATCGGCATTTTTTCATCATTAAGGCTCATTTTTTCTACACCCTTCTCAATCATCCCCACAACTTCTTTTGGAAGAAGCTTTTCTTTCCCGTGAATCGAAATTATGCATACAGGACTTCCAGTTAGAGGGTCCATCAGCTGATTCCCCGTATCCACGAGCCCTTTTGCCTCAATCGAGAGGCCATTCAACACGATGCGCAAATCTACTGATTGTTTATCACTCCAATTGGCCAGCTCCAAAACTTGTATATGCTTTCGCGTAAA
>CAJGCH010000049.1 GCA_904501845.1 uncultured Bacillaceae bacterium
ATAGGCTAACGTCAATCGAATCTAAATTCCCATACCAAGACTCGCTCTTGTCGGCATGCTGGATAATGACCGTTTTCCCATACTCTTCTTTTTCTCCCGCATAAATCACGACGCCTTCTTTGACTGTCCCGACAGAGGCCGCTGCTGCTGTTTTCACAATTACTCCTTGACCGTTTTTTTCAAAGTTTTCCATAATGATTCCGCTCGCCGGCAGGGAGAAATTCTCCCCCTTTTCTTTAGCCGGATTTTCCGGCAGGAAAGCAAATGGCTGACCAATGGTTTCATCGAACCAATTCACAACACTCGCAAACTGAAATTCCCGTTCATACACACCGCTGATAACATTCCTTGCCTCATTTGTCCAAGGTGCGGATGTACGGTAAATGATGGCCATCACAAGCACAAGACAAATAGATGCCAAAAGCTGAAACAGCAGCCACTCCTTTTTGAAGAAGACCTTATCTGGAGGACTTTTGATTCCCTCCTCATAAACAACTATGTTATCTGTTCCCCAATCAAGCTCCTTGTCTGCCAGTATAGGAGCACTCTTCCTTTCTTCCAAATTATGATGAGCCAGGTTCCGCCCCCTGTTTTTACGCCGCTTGGCAATACGCCTTCTGACGTCTGAGCTGCTTTTATATGCCATCCCCTTCACCCCTTAAGAAAATACCTTGTTTATAAAAAGTATGACTCCCTCGTCCAAGCTATGACTAGAAGGGAGAAAGCACAAAAAAGCCCGCTGCAGGCCATCATGATGGCCTGCAGCAGGCTTATATCGTCAATTTTTGACGCCAAATAATTTTTTAATGCGGGTAAAGACACCAGTCTTCGTTTCCTCCAAAGGCTTAAGCGGAATGGATTCACCCAAGATACGCCGTGCGATATCCCGGTAGGCGATTGATGCTCTGTTATTTGGGTCAAATACAATGGGCTCGCCTTGATTAGAACCCTTGATAACATCATCGTCATCCACGACAATTCCGATCAAATCAATGGATAGATGGTGGGTAATCTCGTCAATATCGAGTACATCCCCCTGCTTTAACATATGACTGCGAATCCGATTGATAACAAGCTTAGGAGCTTCCACATCCGGTTCTTTCTCAAGAAGACCAATAATTCTGTCCGCATCACGTACCGCCGTTGTCTCAGGGGTTGTCACGACGATGGCCTTATCCGCTCCGGCCACGGCATTGCGGTAGCCTTGCTCAATTCCGGCAGGACAGTCAATGATAATATAATCGAAATCCTGCTTTAAGCTATCAATCAATTTCTTTACTTGCTTTGGGGTAACCGAAGACTTGTCTGCCGTTTGTGCGGCCGGCATTAAATACAGCCTGTCCTCGAAACGCTTGTCCTTAACGAGCGCTTGATGAATCTTACATCTTTCCTCGATAACATCCACCAAGTCATAGATGATGCGGTTCTCAAGCCCCATGACAACATCTAAATTTCTTAATCCGATATCTGTATCGACCAAACAGACTTTTTTACCCATTAACGCCAAGGCTGTTCCGACATTGGCACTTGTAGTCGTTTTACCGACGCCGCCTTTGCCGGAAGTAATTACGATGGCCTCTCCCATGGCTATACGCCCTCCTCAAATAAGGATATATTCGGTCTCACTTTACTCAAGACTTGTAATCTATCAAACATAATTTCATTCGTTTGATCTACATAAGCACATGCCATCACACGGTCCTCCTGCTCATGATGATCAAAGGAGTTACACAATATATCCCCTATCGTGATCAGCGCCGGCTTAAAAACAGAAGCTGATATCACGCAATCCTTATTGCCATATATCCCCGCCTCAGCCCGGCCGCGCAATGTGCCCAGCACAAAAATATTGCCGCCAGCTTTAACGGTTCCTCCTGGATTGACATCACCAACAAGGAGAAGATCTCCCTTGACCTCAAGCACCTGGCCCGAGCGGACAATCTTCATTTCCTTTGTTACTGCCACTTCCTCCGCCATCCGCTTCGATTCTTCCAAAAGGATGACATTGGATTCGACTCCCTTTACCGTCATATATCCTTTTTTCTCGACTAGCTCCACGAGATGTGTCGCTTGTTCATCCGTTAAATATCGATTACCCGTATGTATAGTGACATTTATACTGGATGCCGGCTCATTATTCGCCAGGTGCTGATGATGAATGGACAGCTTCTCATCCAGGTCCCTCATTGCTTCAGAAAAGGAAGATGTGTCATCAATGACAATCATTAATCCTTGTTTACTACCTTTAATCATAACATGCTGTACAGTTTTTTTCCCCATGACGTTGTGCTCACCTCAATGCAATTTAATTCGACATGAGCGCTGACAATCCCTCTTTTAGCGGTGCTCCGCCGCTTAAAAGTCTTCATCAATGGTCCATTTCCTCATCCATTTCGCAAATAAATACGCAAATAAAAGCAGGAAGACAAGATTCAGAAGCAGCGATGGCAGCAATCTCATTTTTGCAAAATCAATGAAACTCAATGAAGCAAAACCAATCAGGCTGTTTAATTCATACACGATGATTTCTAAGACAGAAATAACAACTAGACTGACCCCAGAGACAATCCCTAAATTCGTCTGCAAAACCTTCATCAGCTGGGATGAAAGATAGACCATCAATGGCATTGTGAACGTATATATGCCTAGTATTTCTGTATAAACCACATCGTAAAAGATTCCAAGCCCGAATCCATACCATAAGGCCATTTCCTTTTTGCCGTATACAGTCAGAAAAACCAAGAAAATCATGATAAATCTTGGTACGAGGATATAATCGGTCCTATAGAGAGGACCTGAGAATACCTCAACGAAAATACCCTCTGAAATAAAGACAAGCACCGCTAGAAGGAATACCCTAATTTTCATTATAGGTCATCCCCCTCAGTACTGTCTGTATCAACTTCTGTTGTTGAACGTTTAACAATCATAACATCGTTGACATCATCGAAATTGGCCGCAGGCTTAATAAAAGCAGTCTGCGTCAGGCCATATTGGTCAATGATAACCTCTTCTACTTTACCGACGACAAGCCCCTTAGGAAATACACCTCCAAGGCCGGAAGTCACAACATTAGAGCCTTCCTTAATATCAGCATCATACAATAGCCCAGTCAGCATTAGCGCTTGTTTGTCTTCGTCAAACCCTTGAATAAAACCGTACGCAGGCTCTTTCCCTTGCACCACGGCAGATATCCGGTTTTGCGGATCAAGTGCTGTCAATAGCTGAACAGTGGAGGTGAATTGCGATACGCTCTTTACCTTTCCAATCAATCCTTCTGCAGTAATGACGGCCATATTCTTTTCAATCCCGTTTACGCTACCCTTGCTGACAGTCAGCGTTTCATGCCAGCGCTCAGGGCTTCTGCCGATGACGGTCGCTTGTGTGACGGTATAATCGCTGAGCGACTCTTCTTTTTCGACCATTGCTCGTAATTCTTCGTTTTCTTTTTCAAGATCATAAATTTCTGTTTCAAGCTTCACATACTCTTCCAGGCGTTCTTTAAGATTTTTATTTTCCTCATATGTATTTCTTAAATCGGAAAGATTCTCAAAAAAGCCCGCTATTGCAGAAGCGGGCTTATGGAAAACGGTTTGTACTAAGCCGGCAGAGTCCTTCATAAACTGTTCTGGCCAGCTTAGTCCATCTCTTTCCCTAAGTGAGAACCCTATTAAAGACACCAGAAAGATGATGCTAATCAGCAAGATAATCAATTTTTTGTTTAAGAAAAATTGCGGCATATTCTTGCTCCTTCATCGTTATTATCCTCTTTCGGGATTTTTAGGCCTTATTCGTTTTTTATCTTGTTGCTTTAGATTTGAATAAGTGGATATGATCGAGCGCTTTTCCTGTTCCGATTGCAACACAATCAAGCGGGTTTTCCGCTATTAGGACTGGCATTTTTGTCTCTTCGGAAATAACTTTGTCAAGGTTACGAAGCAATGCGCCACCGCCAGTCAAGACAATTCCGCGGTCCATGATATCTGCCGCAAGCTCTGGCGGAGTTTTCTCCAATGTATTCTTCACGGCGTCAACAATTGCATACACTGTATCATGCAAGGCCTTTGCAATCTCATCAGGAGTGATTTCGATTGTTTTTGGCAGGCCGGTCAACAAGTCGCGTCCGCGGATTTCCATATTCTCAACACCTTCAGGATCTCCAGCAGAACCAATTTCCAATTTGATTGCTTCAGATGTACGGTCACCAATCATTAGATTGTAATTTTTGCGAATATAGTTGACAATCGCTTCATCCATTTCATCACCGGCAATGCGAATTGACTGACTAGTTACAATACCGCCCAAGGAGATGATAGCCACTTCTGTTGTACCGCCGCCGATATCAACGACCATGCTTCCTGTCGGCTCCCAAACCGGCAAATTAGCACCAATGGCAGCTGCAAACGGTTCTTCGATCGTGTAAGCGTCACGCGCACCAGCTTGTCTAGTCGCATCAACGACTGCCCTTTCCTCTACTGCTGTGATGCCAGATGGCACACAAACCATGACATATGGTTTACGGGCAAATAAGCCTTGATTTTTCAATGCTTGCTTCATGTAGTACTTCATCATTATAGCTGTTGTGTCATAATCAGCGATTACTCCGTCTTTCATCGGACGCAGCGCAACCACATTTCCCGGGGTACGCCCGATCATGTTCTTTGCGTCATTTCCGACAGCAACGATAGATTTTGTGTCCGTTTGGAAAGCCACAACAGATGGCTCGCGCACGACGATGCCTTTTCCTTTTACATATACAAGCGTATTCGCAGTTCCCAAGTCAATTCCTAAATCTCTATTTCCTAGCATTTTTTTATATCTCCCTTTCTGAAACGTATTCCATATTAGGCATGAATTTTTTCGTTGTATCTTTCTATATAAGTAAAACCGTTTATCTCCATGACTTTGTTTATTATATTGTCGATATCTGCATAAATCCATTCTTCTGTCTGAAAGAACTTTCGAGGATTTTCGCCATATTCCCACCATAACAACGAATAACAGAGCTTTTTCTCGTACAAGGATGCAGACAAACCCTGTTAAAAATCATACGATATATTATAGCTCATCCCTTTTTGAATTCATAGTATTATAAATATCCTTTTTCTTTCAGACTGATATATTTCTTCTCTCCAATAACCAAATGGTCCAGCACTTCAATTCCCATGATTCTTCCGCACTCTACTAGGCGTTTCGTCACTTCAATATCTTCACGGCTTGGAGTTGGGTCACCTGAGGGGTGGTTATGCAAGCATATAATAGATGCTGCCGACCTGCGGAGAGCTTCTTTGAAGACTTCCCGGGGATGGACAATAGAGGCGTTTAAGCTGCCGATAAAGATTGTTTGTTTGTGAAGTATTTGATTTTTGGTATTCAAGTAAATGCAGACAAAATGTTCCTGTGACAAAAAGCGCATTTCATTCATGCAATAATTCGCGCAATCCTCCGGAGAACGGATTACATACCGCTCCTCATATGTCAGGTTGCTGATTCTGCGGCCAAGTTCCATAGCGGCAGCCAGCTGGACTGCTTTCGCTTCCCCAATTCCCTTGATCGCCGTCATTTCTTCTATCGTGGAATCCTTCAATAGTCTTAAACCGTCAAATCTCTTCAAAAGCTGACTGGCCAATACCATTACGGACTCCTCTTTTGTACCCGTCCTGAGCAGAAGGGCCAATAATTCTTGATTGGAGAGGCTTTCTCCCCCGTATTGCAGGAATCGCTCACGCGGTCTCTCATCCTTCGGGTAGTCCCGAATCATAATCTGCGTATCCATATCATCCTCCATTCCGTTGACGGAGCGGGGTATTCTATGTATGCATGATTGTTTTAAGCTCCCGATTCAGCCTTGAAACGGGCAATCCTACAACCGTGAAATAATCTCCTTCTATTCTTTTGACCAGTAAGGAACCATATCCCTGAATGCCGTAGGAACCCGCTTTATCAAACGGCTCTCCTGTCAACACATATTGTTCGATTTGTTTCTCTTCCAACGGCCAAAATTCCACGTCAGTCTTTTCATAGAAAAGATGGGTATTGCCTGTCTTTATAAGGGCCACGCCTGTATAAACCTGATGGACCTTTCCGGATAATTGTCTAAGCGCAGAGATAGCTTCTTCCTTATCCGCCGGCTTTCCCAATACCTTCCCATCGGAGACGACAATCGTATCTGCACCTATCACAATGGATTTCTTGTTAGTTTCAGCGACCGCAATTGATTTTATTCGCGCCAATTCCATGACGATTTCTTCAGGTTGCAGTCCATCCTGATAGGTTTCCTCCACATCACTTACCCTTACCTGAAAGGGGATGCCGAGAAGCTCAAGCAATTCTTTTCTTCTTGGGGAAGAAGAAGCTAAGATTAAATCCATTTTGTCACCTTCTATGATAAATAGTTTAGATAGGGAGATACATATTAATCCTAACAGAATGCGACACCTTTCTCAATTCCCTATTGCTTTCACTCAAAGAAAAAAGAGCGGCTTCATCCACTCTCTGTTTAAACAGGGTCGCTTCGCCCTTCTGAATTATTATTGTATTTCCCGAGAAATGTTTTACAGTTTATTCCACTCGACCGCAAATCGAAGAGTATACTGCTGGATTTCCATCAATATGTCTGAGCTTGATTCCTGTTGATATTGTCCCCAGAGCTTCTTCATACTCTGACTCAAATTATACATATTCTGCAATCTGTCCGGAACCTTATCTAGAGAAAACTCCTCTGTTTTGGGTGCAATGGTCTTATCGCCCATTAAGTGCTTCGCAGTGACAAGATCGTATTGCTGCACATTATGATGCATAGCCATTATAGCCTTTTGCTCTGATGCTGTATAGTTTTTGCTGCTTTTCCCGGTAAACTCAACTTTTTTCCAGTATGTTTCTGTTCCTTTTTTGTTAAAGAGCACAGCTAATTGCTTAGCGTCCTCAAGGCTTCCTGCTGTCCCTAAATATATATACCATTTCTCGGATTGCTTCAGGATGATGGGGGTATATCCGTCCTCTTCTAAGAGCAGGACCCGCTCCTCGGCTGCTTCCTTCGAGGAATACACTCCACCTTGAACCATGAAGGTCGTCCATTCCTTGCTGATTGGTTTTCCCTCAGATTCTGATACTGCCGCTCCTAGCGCTGGCATTCCAGCCTGCTGCACACCTGTCTTCTCATCCCCGCCAAAAAGGACAATCTGAAGGATAACGATTCCAAACAACGTCCCTGTGACAAGAGCCACGAAAACAGGCAGACCAATTCCGAACAAGCCTCTCTTATTCTTAATCTTCCCAAAAACCCATTTTCTCTTTGCTTTTTTTTCTCCCTCAATCGCCGCTTTCTCATCACCCGTATCTGGCACAATCCAAATCGGTGGTGCCGGTTCTTCCTCGACACTGCTAGCCACTTGCTCAAGCGTCTCCCGCACTCCCGGGTCCTCACTTGCAATCCACTTATACACTCTTTGCTCTCCGTTCACATTGACGATGATGGTTCTCTCCCGTGTTGGCTTGTCCATTGCATGGCCTCCGCGTTTTAGTCCATCTTATCACCCGGTGCAAAAAAAAGAACAAGACTCTTGTCGCCTTGTCCAAAAAGCTTTCGTCAAATTTCTGGGATTACTCAACTCCCCCAGCCGGAGGCAGCGATTCCTATAGAAGCCGCCAATACCAATCTAGCACTTCCTGTCCAAAGAAATAGGCCGCCATAGCCCCCATTGCTATGAACGGTCCAAAGGGCATCGGCTCACCTCTTTTTACAAGACCGGCAACAAGGCCCGCCAGCCCAAATATCGCCCCTAAAAGCGTCGAAAACATAAGGGTTAGAAGCACTCCCTTTACTCCAATCGCAAGGCCGATTAAGGAAAACAGTTTAATATCCCCTCCCCCCATTCCTCCTTTACTGAAGACCGCAATCAGGAACGGAATCAAAAAACCAACTGACGCTCCAGCTAGCGCTTCCCACCAAGGGATGAGAGGGATGAATAGATGCAGAGTTATAAAGAGGAGGGTAAAAAACAATAAAATCTTATTTGGGATCAGCATATATACGATATCGGTTACGAAAATAATCACCAAAAGGGAAATAAGCGTCCAGGCGACCAGGAGCTCCGCACTCCATCCGAGCAGTATAGGAGCTGTAACAAACAATATCCCCGTCACAAGCTCCATGATAGGATAAAGGCAAGATATGCGAGATTGGCATTCCCTGCATTTTCCCTTCAGAAAGACATAGGATAAAACAGGGACTAACTCAAGCGGGGACAATGGATGACCGCAGGAAGGGCAAGCCGACCGCGGCGCTGCGATGGATTCCTTTTGCGGAACCCTCAGACCTACAACATTATAAAAAGAACCAAGTATGAGACCGGTGAGGAAGATTAGTATGTAGAGGCTGGTCATCCGGTTCCACCTCTAGATTCAGCGCTCAACGGGACCTTTGCTGCCGCTGTCCCGCTTGCATAGTTGATTTTTGCTGTTAAGCCGTCTCCAGCTCGCTTAAAGGAGACAGCAGAATGACCCTTTGATTTTTCTGAATGATGCGCTTTTCCGGCCGGCCTAGCCGAATTCCCCAAATCTGTTTTTTCTCTATTAATAGGAATCTCCCCCCCAAATAGATTCTCATGCATTCGCAGACTGGTCGATAGTAACTTCATGAGCATCCTTCTCGATATATTTCATAACATAACTGCTTTTTGACCCACTCATAGCGGCAAAACCTAACAAAGGCACAACCTCTAAATTCCCCCTGTTATCTTATCTCGTTATAGGGGCAAGAGCGGCTTTGCCAGGGGATGGGTAAATATATCCATTTGCATATGTTTATTTTACCAAATACTCCGAATAATGTCACATAAAGATGAATAAAGGAGGCCAAAAGACTGATAGCCATTAAGTATATGGATTCCTTTTTTCTTCTATGATGAATGGCCGTACCTCAGCCAAAAAGTATAAAGAACCGGTGATAACCAAAACATCCTTCTCTTCTATTCGTTCAAGCGTCTTTCTAAACGCCTCTCGCCAGTCCGCATCTGCATATTTCTCTGAATGTGTGCTGATGGTATACAATCGCTCCACTTCATTCATACGATCCATCGCGGTCTGTGTAAACGTGATGCTCGCGGCCTTTTGTTCAATCGCTTTAATCATCGTTCCGTAATCCTTATCCTTTAAGGCAGCAAAGATAAAGTGAACATTCTTATCCCCATATCGTTCCTCTACTGTTTCAAGCAATGCCTGAACACCGGACAGATTATGCGCACCATCAAGAATAATAACCGGATTGACGGACATTTGCTCAAACCGCCCCTCCCATCTCGCATTCAAGAGCCCAGTACGGATGCTTTCTTCTTCAATCCGTAAACCATATTGCTGATTAAGTAAATTACAAGCCTGAATAGCAAGCGAAGCATTGCTCAGCTGATGTGCTCCAAGCATATTCAATCTAAGCCCGGAATAACAAAGTGCTCCCGCACGGAAATCAAAGCATTCTCCGTTTTCCTCCAAAGCCCGGTTTTCCGTCCAGAAATCCTTGCCAATCCGAAATAATCGAGCATGCCTCTCGACAGCTTTTTTTATGATAGGCTGCAACGCATCTGGTGATTCAACGCCCGTGATTACAGATATCCCTTCCTTGATTATTCCGGCCTTCTCAGCGGCAATATCATCAAGTGTATTTCCGAGGATTTGCGTATGCTCAAGTGAAATCGTTGTAATGATTGCGAGCAGCGGATTGATGACATTCGTCGAGTCCAGCCTGCCCCCAAGCCCTGTTTCTATCAAAGCAATAGAAGGGCGCTTTCTCTCAAAGTACATAAAAGCAAGAATCGTGTAAATTTCAAAGGAGGTTAAATAATTTTTGTCGTTTTCAATCTCAGACAATACAGAAATAAGCTCATTCAATAAGGAAACGAGCTCTTCATTTCTTATCATCTCGTGATTGATTTTTATCTGCTCATTTGGCTTCTCGAGATAAGGAGATGTAAATGTGGCCACCTCATACCCTTGGGCCATCAGAATCTCCTTCAAAAAGGTGAGAGTCGACCCTTTACCGTTAGAACCCGCAATATGGACCATCGGAATCTCTCTTTCAGGATTTCCGAGTCTTTTCAGCACCTGTTCGATTCGTTCGAGACCGAAATCCATGCCAAGTCTTGCCGCTCGCTCATCCAAAAACATGCGTGCATCCTCATAGCTGTGAATCACTCCAATCACTCCACTTCCTATAACAACACCCTGTTCTTGATTCGAACAGGGTGTCATGGTTAATCCTATATTAAGCTAATTCTTCTAAGTCTTTCAAACGATTTTGGACTGCTTCGCGTTTTTCGAGGTAGTCAGCCAATTTCGCTCTTTCTTCTTCAATAACTTTTTCAGGCGCTTTCTTCATAAAGCCTTCATTGCCGAGTTTCTTTTCAATACGCTCGACTTCCTTCTGCCACTTCTCAAGCTCTTTTTGAAGTCGTTTGAGCTCTTCTTCAATATTGAGAAGTCCTTGTAGCGGAAGGATTAATTCAACGCCTGTCACGATAGCGGTCATCGCTTTATCATCAGCCGGAATATCCGTACCAATTGTCAGTTCCTCCGGATTGCAGAAGCGCTCGATATAGCTGCGGTTCTTCTCAAGGACAGCCATAGTTTCAGCGTCTTTCGCTTTCAAGGAAAGCTTGATTTTCTTGCTGAGCGGCGTGTTTACCTCTGCACGGATGTTACGGACAGTGCGGATGATCTCAACAAGCAATTTCATCTCATCGGACGCTTTTTCATCAGTCAATTCATCCTTCACCACTGGCCATGAAGCCGTTGTGATGGATTCGCCTTGATGAGGAAGGTTTTGCCATATTTCTTCTGTGATGAATGGCATGAATGGATGCAAGAGGCGCATCGTTTGGTCAAGCACATAAGCCAGGATAGAACGAGTCGTTTTCTTAGCCGCTTCGTCTTCACCGTATAGCGGAAGCTTCGCCATTTCGATATACCAGTCACAGAAATCATCCCAGATGAAGTTATAAAGGGCGCGGCCGACTTCACCGAACTCATATTTATCAGCAAGTCTTGTCACTGTTTCAATCGTTTCATTCAAGCGCGTCAGAATCCATTTATCTGCCACGGATTTATCGCCGCTCAAATCGATTTCTTCATAAGTCATACCGTCCATATTCATCAAGGCAAAACGGGATGCGTTCCAAATCTTATTCGCGAAGTTCCATACAGATTCTACTTTCTCGTAGCTGAAGCGCAAGTCCTGCCCAGGGGAGCTACCAGTCGTCAAGAAGTAACGAAGAGAGTCCGCACCATATTGATCGATAACCTCCATTGGGTCGACGCCGTTTCCTAGGGACTTACTCATCTTGCGTCCTTGTTCATCACGTACAAGACCATGAATCAAGACATCCTTGAATGGACGCTCGCCCGTGAATTCAAGCCCTTGGAAAATCATACGGGATACCCAGAAGAAGATGATATCATAGCCTGTTACAAGTGCTGCAGTCGGATAATAACGCTTGAAGTCCTCCGCATCCTTTTCAGGCCAGCCCATTGTTGAGAATGGCCATAAGGCAGAGCTGAACCATGTATCAAGAACGTCTGTATCCTGTGTCCAGTTTTCGCTGTCTGCCGGCTCCTCTCGGCCTACATACACTTCGCCCGTTTCTTTGTGGTACCAAGCAGGGATTCTGTGGCCCCACCATAGCTGTCTGGAGATACACCAGTCATGGATATTATCCATCCAGTTCAAGTATGTCTTCTCGAAGCGTTCAGGAACAAATTGTACTTTGCCCTCTGTCTCCTGCAGTTTAACCGCTTCTTCTGCCAACGGCCCCATTTTAACGAACCATTGTGTGGAAAGATATGGCTCAACTACCGCGCCGCTGCGCTCAGAGTGGCCGACTTGGTGGATATGCTCTTCAATTTTGAAGAGAACACCTGCCTCTTGCAGGTCCTTAACAATTTGCTTGCGGCATTCGAAGCGGTCCATGCCTTCATATTTGCCGGCTTTTGCATTCATTGTGCCATCCTCATTCATCACAAGAACGCGCTCAAGATTGTGACGGTTACCTACCTCGAAGTCATTCGGGTCATGCGCCGGTGTGATTTTAACCGCACCAGAACCGAAATCCATCTCAACATACTCATCACCAACGATTGGAATCTCGCGTCCAACGATTGGAAGGAGCAATGTTTTGCCGATCAAGTGCTGGTAGCGCTCATCTTCTGGGTGTACCGCAACAGCAGTATCACCAAGCATCGTTTCTGGACGTGTTGTTGCTACTTCGATATGACCGCTGCCATCTGCAAGCGGATAATTCATATGATAGAATGCACCTTTTACTTCTTTATGGATAACCTCAATATCCGAGATAGCCGTTTTTGTGGAAGGATCCCAGTTAATGATGTATTCTCCGCGGTAGATCAAGCCTTTTTCATAAAGAGTTACGAATACCTCACGAACAGCTTTAGATAACCCTTCATCAAGGGTGAAACGCTCGCGAGAATAATCAAGTCCAAGTCCCAGCTTCGCCCATTGCTCACGGATATGGCCAGCATATTCCTCTTTCCATTTCCATGTTTCTTCAACGAATTTCTCGCGTCCAAGATCGTAGCGGGAAACGCCACCGCTGCGAAGCTTTTCTTCTACCTTTGCTTGGGTAGCAATGCCGGCATGGTCCATTCCTGGAAGCCAAAGTACGTCATAGCCCTGCATTCTTTTCATTCTGGTCAAAATATCTTGAAGCGCTGTATCCCATGCATGGCCAAGATGCAATTTGCCTGTAACGTTTGGCGGCGGGATGACGATTGTATAAGGTTCTTTCTCTGAATCTTGGCCAGCCTCAAAGAACTTGCCCTCAAGCCACCAGTCATAGCGGCCTTTTTCAATTGACTGCGGGTCGTACTTCGTTGGCATGCCAATCTCTTTTTGCTGTTCGCTCATGTTCATTCTCCTTCATTCTTTTATTTTGGGGTCCTGGAAAATAAAAAAAACCGTTCCATCCCTCTGTCTTTGACAAAAGGACGAAACGGTTAGTCTCGCGGTACCACCTTCATTCCGGAATACGCTAATAAACACACTCCGGCTCTTCATTCATTATAACGGCTCTTCACCGGTTCTCGCTACTTGCAAATGGTTCACGAAAACAGCTCCTGGGCGACCTTCTGCGGATTTCGTTACTGAAGGAATCTTTCAGCCGGTGGATTCCTCTCTCTAACAGCCTTCTTCCGCGTACTCTTCCCATTCAATGCTTTTTAATGGATTTTTTTAATACTGTTATCATACATAAGTATGTAGTCTGACGTCAACAGTGTTTCCCAATTTTATATAAATTATTCAACTGGGCAAAGGTACAATAACCTAGCCATATGAATAAACTATTGGCAAAAGGGGGAATTTCCGCATGAAACGAAGGATGAATAGATATAACTTGCCTCCTTGGATGCAAAATTCGCTTAATGTGACACGTCAATTCGCTGTCCCTCTGGCCGTCTTTCAGGGAATCCGGACCTTCTTACTTCCAAGCATCGTTGATTTGCTCCTGCTCTTTTTCTTAATTGGCCTCGTGATTGCCTTTCACCTTGAAATCATCTGATAACCTGATTTACGGCCGGGGATAGACCATCTTTTTGTACAAAAGGAAAAGCTGTAAAAGCTCAAAAAAGATGACCATATTGGCCATCTTTTTTTGGATGAATCTAGAATTTTAAACTTCTTATTCTTCTTCCGCTTCGATTTCTATCCTTGAAATCAACACTTTATCTACTCGGGCACGGTCCATATCCACTACTTCAAGCTGCAGATTTTCCACTTGAAGCTTGTCCTTAACCTTTGGAATATATCCCAGCTTATTTATAATATATCCGCCTA
>CAJGCH010000050.1 GCA_904501845.1 uncultured Bacillaceae bacterium
AAGAGAAGTGGCTTTCACCAATCATAGAATCTTTCATAGAAGCAGCAAGAGAGGTTTTTGCTGAAAAAGGGAATAAAATGTTTTAGTATTTTTCAAGATTGTTACTCTAGTTGAGCTGTGAAAAACAGCCGCCTCCATAAAGAAAGTGGCCGTACTTGTTATTGAATGAACGTCCCAATAGTTGAATACAAGGAACCCTCTTCATTTAATGGCAACAATAAATAGGCGTTTTCCAGAAACGACAATATCATATACGGAAGATCGCCTTCTCCATCATGATTCAGACTTTTTTATCATTGTATCTTTGATGCCAAGTCTCCCTGGTTAACCTATGTTCATGTCGGCTAATACCCAAAGACGAATCTTAATGAAAAATAAAAACAGGCGAAAACATTCGTTTTCCGCCTGTCCCTTCTATAAGCAAACTTACTAGAAAGCTCTTAAGCAAATGTTCGCTCTTCATATTCCTTAATAGAATCCTCATATTGCATGGTCAAGGATATTTCATCCCAGCCATTTGTGAGCATATTCTTCCAGTATGGATGGATGTCAAATGACACCGTGAATCCACCCCCAGCAGTGAGCTTCTGCTCCGGTAAATCAACCGTGATTTCCGCCTTTTGGGTGCGAATATGCTCCTTCAGCGCAGAGAGCGTTTCCTTTTGCAGGGTGATGGGCAGAATGCCGTTTTGCAGGCAGTTCTGATGGAAGATATCCGCAAATGAAGAAGCAATAACGACTTTAAAGCCATAATCACCGAGCGCCCATGGAGCATGCTCCCTTGATGAACCGCAGCCAAAGTTCTCACCAGCCACCAATATGGTCGCCCCTCGGTTCTCCTCCTTGTTCAGCTCAAATTCGGGGCGTTCGACATTTTCCGCTTCATAGCGCCAATCGTAGAATAAGAAACGGCCGAACCCTGTCCGTTCAATCCTCTTCAGGAATTGCTTCGGGATGATTTGGTCTGTATCTACATGGTCCCGGTCCATAATGACCGGTTTGCCTGAAAAAATCGTCATACGTTCCATCTTAGTTCACGCTCCCTTCACTGACGATGCCCTCTAGTTCCCTCACATCAACAAATCGGCCATACAGCGCCGCGGCGGCAGCCATTTTCGGGCTGACGAGATGCGTTCTTGCCCCAGATCCCTGCCTGCCCTCGAAATTACGATTGGAGGTGGAGGCACAATGTTCTCCTGGCGGAACGACATCCGGGTTCATGCTCAGGCACATGCTGCAGCCTGCCTCTCTCCATTCAAAGCCAGCGTCCTTAAAGATGCTGTCTATGCCTTCCTCTTCGGCTTTCTTTTTGACCCTTTGCGAGCCCGGAACAACAAGGGCACGCACACCCTCTGCCACCCGTTTTCCCCGGAGCATCTCAGCTGCCTCCCTTAAATCCTCCATGCGCGAATTCGTGCAGGAACCGATGAAGACATGCTGCACAGGAATCTCCCTGATTTCCTGCCCTTCTCGAAGTCCCATATACTCGAGTGCCCGCTTCAAGGAACGCGCAGCTGATTCATCAAGGTCAGAAGCGACTGGGACACATCCATCTACCGGGCTGCACATGCCAGGATTTGTTCCCCAGCTGACCATTGGCGAGATATCCTCACCGCGAATCTCAATGACTTGATCATATTCAGCATCCTCATCACTGGCAAGCGCAGCCCATTCATTCCTGTAACGTTCAAATTCATCCGGATCTGGCGCATATTTACGCCCCTTCATATAAGAGAAGGTTGTTTCATCCGGGCTGACGAGCCCTGCACGAGCTCCGCCTTCAATTGTCATGTTACAAATGGTCATACGCTCTTCCATTGACATATGGCGAACAACATCACCCGCATACTCCAAAATATGGCCGGTGCCAAAATGAACGCCATTTTGCGAGATGATATAAAGAATGACATCCTTAGCCGTCACTCCCGGCTTCAATCGGCCATTGATTTCTACTTTCATCGTTTTAGGCTTATTTTGCCAAATCGTTTGAGTGGCGAGAACATGCTCCACTTCACTCGTGCCAATTCCAAAAGCCAAGGCGCCGAATGCGCCATGCGTCGAGGTATGGCTATCCCCGCAAACAATCGTCTTGCCTGGCCAAGTCAGACCAAGATCTGGCCCGATTACGTGAACGATTCCTTGGTCTTCACTGTCAAGCCCGGCAAGAGGCACCCCAAACTCGCTGCAGTTTCGCTCAAGGGCACTCATTTGCTTCTTCGCGACATCATCCGTGACGACGAAGCGATTGATTGTCGGGACATTATGGTCCATCGTCGCGAAGGTCAAATCCGGACGCCGGACCTTCCTTCCTTTCAGTCTTAAACCTTCAAATGCCTGAGGAGAGGTCACTTCGTGCACGAGATGCAGGTCGATGTATAATAAATCCGGTTTGCCCTCCTCTTTACGAACAATATGTTTATCCCAGATTTTATCAATAATCGATTTTCCCATCGTAAACCCTCCTCCTTGAACTTTTGGTTACTCGTTACGCATAAGCGTCCATTATGTGAAAAATGGCGTCCTTTTGTAGAATTTCTTCTTTAATAGCTTCTACCATCTCTGAGGTTGAATATGGTATTCCATTACCTGTCAGATCGGCTGTCCTCCTGCCCGAATCGAGAATACTCCTGACCGCCTGCTCCACCGCATCAGCCTCTTCTTCCCATCCAAAGGAATGACGAAGCATGGAAGCACCAGAGAGAATCATGGCAATCGGATTTGCCATATTCATGCCAGCAATATCCGGGGCAGACCCATGAATAGGTTCATATAAATGAAGCCCGCACTCAGAAAGACTGGCGGAAGGCAGCATGCCGAGTGACCCTGTAAGGACACTTGCCTCATCGCTTAAAATATCGCCAAACATATTCTCCGTGACGAGCGTGTCAAATTGTCTTGGGTTCTTAATTAATTGCATGGCCGCATTATCGACAAGCATATGCTCAAGGGTCACTTCGGGGTAGTCATTTGCCACTTCTTCAGCGACCTCCCGCCACATACGGCTTGACTCCAGGACATTCGCTTTATCCACTGATGTAACCTTTTTGTTTCGGGAGGAAGCTAGTTCAAAGGCAAGCTTCATGATTCGCTTCACTTCCTCACGCTCATAGTAGAGGGTATCTACAGCCGCCTCCATGCCATCTCGATACGTTCTCTCACTCGGTTTCCCGAAATAAAGACCGCCCGTCAATTCTCTGACAATCAGAAAATCTGTTTCTTCGATAATTTCTTTCTTTAAGGGGGAAGATTCTAACAAGCTCGCATAATAGTTGATTGGACGCATATTGGCATACAGGTTCAGTTCCTTGCGGATTTTCAGCAAGCCTTGTTCCGGTCTTTGCTCAGGCGGATTTTCATCCCATTTCGGCCCGCCGACAGCTCCAAGCAAGATGGCATCACTTTGCCTGCAAAGAGCAAGCGTGTCATCTGGAAGCGGGGTTCCCACGCGATCGATTGCACATCCTCCTATCAGTCCGTAATGAAAGGTGAATTCATGCCCAAAACGTTCCCCGATAGCCTTGAGGATTTCGACCGCTCCCTTTGCCACTTCCGGACCGATACCGTCGCCTGGTAATACAGCAATGTTCTTCTTCATTTCGAAATCCTCCTCCTAAAATTTAGTTCATCAAAGCAATCGAAGCTCTTTCTTCCATCATGATTGCCCGGTTAATGGCGTTCAAGTATGCCTTCGCAGAAGCCTCTAAAACATCCTGTGCCAATCCCCGTCCGCTTGTCTCCACCCCCTCATACGTCACCTTCACGAATACTTGGGCAAGTGCGTCCCGTCCGGCTCCAACAGATTGTATGCGATAATCCTTTAATGTGACCGGCTTATTCATGCAGCGTTCAAGTGTATTATATAAAGCCTCTATGCTTCCTGCGCCCGTTCCGGCTTCCTGAATCGTTTCATTGTCCATGCCTGAGAGCGTAACTGTTGCGGTAGGAATTTGGTTTGTTCCATATTGGACCTGGATGGAGGCCAAATCATAGTATCCGCCCTCTTTTGTTACCTTCTCCTCGAGCACGAGTGCGACAATATCATCATCCGTCATCTCTTTCTTGCTGTCCGCAAGGCTCTTGAATACCTTGAATAACTGATTCATTTCCTCATCCGATACCGTGAATCCAAGCTCTTTGATCTTCGTACGGAACGCATGTCGTCCGGAGTGCTTGCCGATTACCATCGAATTGGAGCTTAGTCCCACTGTTTCCGGCTCAATGATTTCATAGGTCGTTTTCTCTTTCAGCACACCATCTTGGTGAATGCCAGATTCATGTGCGAAGGCATTTTGGCCGACAACCGCCTTGTTTGGCGGAATAACCATGCCAGTCAATTTGCTCACAAGCTCACTCGTCCGTTTAATTTCACTTAGCACAAGCCTTGATTCCGCTTGATAAAAGTCTTTTCTTGTATAAAGGCCAAGCACGACCTCTTCTAATGCCGTATTGCCGGCACGCTCCCCAATCCCATTGATCGTTCCTTCAATTTGGGTTACACCCGCTAGGATAGCTGCCATCGAATTAGCTGTCGCCAGTCCTAAATCATCATGGCAATGCGCCGATAGCTTAATTCGCCCTATGGATGGCACATTGGTTTGTAAATACTTAAATACCTCTGCATATTCCCTCGGTGTGATATAGCCGACCGTATCAGGAATATTAATAATCTCCGCTCCTGCTTGGATGGCCTCCTCTACGATTCTTGCGAGAAACGGAAGCTCTGTCCGGCAAGCATCCTCAGCTGACCACTGGACCACCGGGAAAAACCGTTTAGCATATTTAATAGAAGCGACAGCCGCTTCCACGACCTCATCCTCTGTCATCTTCAATTTATATTGGCGATGAATAGGCGATGTCGCCAAGAATACGTGAATGCGAGGGCTTGCTGTGTTTTTCAGGGCTCGCCATGCTGCATCAATATCCGATTGGGCAGAGCGGGCTAGCGCTGTGACCGTGGAGCCCTTCACCACCTCGGCAATCTGCTTCACGGATTCAAAATCACCTTGGGAAGCGGCCGGGAAGCCAGCCTCGATAATATCGACGCCCAGCCTCTCTAGCTGCCTCGCAATCTCGATTTTTTCCATACTGGTCAACGTAACGCCAGCGGACTGTTCCCCATCCCTTAATGTGGTGTCAAATATCTCAATTTTTCGCACTAGTCACCACTTCCTTCTGCTTCTTTTGCTGCTCATTGATAAATGGCATCATTTGGCGCAGCTCCCTGCCTACCTGTTCAATCGGATGGGCATTTTCTTGTGCCTGAGTCGCATTGAAAACCGGTCGGTTCACCTGATTTTCAACCAGCCAGCCTTTGGCGAAAGTTCCATTTTGGATTTCCTTCAGCACTTCTTTCATTTCTTCTTTTACTTGAGGTCCGACAACGCGCGGACCGGAGACGAAATCACCCCATTGCGCTGTGTCTGAAATGGAATAGCGCATGCCTTCCATTCCTCCTTCATACATCAGGTCAACGATTAATTTCAGTTCATGCAGACACTCGAAGTAGGCAAGCTCCGGCTGATAGCCGGCTTCTGTCAATGTTTCAAAGCCCGCTTTTACGAGAGAGGTTAACCCGCCGCATAATACAGCTTGCTCCCCGAATAAATCCGTTTCTGTTTCTTCCTTAAAGGATGTCTCGAGCGCCCCCGCCCTTAATGCGCCAATTCCTTTCGCATAGGCCAGCGCCAATTCACTCGCCTCACCTGAAACATCCTGATGGATGGCAAACAATGCCGGTACCCCTGCCCCTTGTTCATACGTTCTTCTCACCAAGTGACCCGGTCCTTTTGGAGCAACTAAGGATACATCCACATAGGAAGGCGGCACGATTTGATGGTAATGCACGTTAAACCCGTGAGCGAACATCAATGTATGCCCTTCGCGTAAGACCGGTTCAATTTCTGCTTTATAAACCTTCGTTTGATGCTCATCCGGAAGGAGAATCATGATGATATCGGCTTCCTCACTCGCCTCCCTAACTGACTTCACATCGAAGCCGTCACGACTCGCCTGATCCCATGATTTCCCCGGCCTTAGACCGATGATGACATCCATCCCGCTATCCCTTAAGTTCTGCGCATGAGCATGCCCCTGTGAACCATATCCAACGACTGCGATTTTCTTCCCTTTTAATACAGCTTCATTTGCTTCATTCTGATAGTACATTTTTGCCATAATTGATCTCTCCCTTTCCTTATTAAACGATTGAATAATTACGATTTCCTTGTCCTGCGGGCTGTGTGCCTCGCGCAAAAGCGGTCGTTCCTGTTCTCGCAATCTCTTTAATCCCGTATGGCTTGATTAACTCTATGAAGGCTTCAATCTTATTCGTCTCTCCTGTAAGCTGAATGACGAGACTATCTTTGCCAATGTCTATGATGGAAGCTCGGAACGGCTCAATCAGTGAATAAATTTCGCTTCTTGTTGCCGGCAATACGGCTACCTTAACCAAGGCAAGCTCTCTGGCGACAACCGATTGATCCGTGATGTCCTGGACCTTAATCACATCGATTTGCTTGTTTAGCTGCTTGGTGATTTGCTCCGCGATCTGCACACTTTCAACGTTAACAATACAAGTGATTCTCGACCTGTCTTCAATTTCAGAATGTCCAACCGTGATGCTTTCAATATTGTAATTCCGCTTAGAGAACAGATTCGTAATCCGGTTCAATACCCCTGGTCTGTTCATGACGGTCAGTGTTATGATTCGTCTCATCTCTTCTTCACTCCCACCATCTCGTTGATTCCCTTGCCTGGGGCAATCATGGGATACACATTCTCTTCCGGTTCTACATACACATTAATTAACACTGGCTTATGTTCAGGGAATTCTTCTGTGAAGGCTTGCCTCACTTCCTCTTCCGTCCTTGCGTCAATCCCTTTGATTCCATATGCTTCTGCCAGTTTGCTGAAGGATGGCTGTGAAGCAAAAACGCTTTGTGAATACCGGGAGTCATAGAAGATTTCCTGCCACTGCCGGACCATACCCAGTGAGCCGTTATTCAAGATAATGATTTTGATAGGGAGGTTCTGCTCCGCAATCACCCCTAGTTCCTGAATGGACATCTGCACTCCCCCATCACCATTGATGGAGATGACAAGATCATCTGGTTCTGCGATTTGGGCACCAATGGCAGCGGGTAATCAAAAACCCATCGTGCCAAGCCCACCGGAG
The DNA here is from genome assembly GCA_904501845.1 of uncultured Bacillaceae bacterium. Lineage (GTDB taxonomy): Bacteria > Bacillota > Bacilli > Bacillales > Pradoshiaceae > Pradoshia. The sequence goes on from CAJGCH010000050.1 coordinate 7,175, forward strand.
GTCACCCATGCATTCGGCCTTTTGAATGGATAATATTGGGCCGCCCACATTTGATGCTGACCGACATCTGTTGTCACGATTGCATCACCCTTGCTAAGCTCATAGATCAGCTCCATGACACACTGCGGTTTCAAGGCCTTCGAATCTTCTTTCTCGTAATGGTATGGAGCCTCCTTAAGCCAAGCGTGAATCTGCTTTCTCCATGGCTCACTGCCTGAGCGTTTGCCGTTCTGCTTAATGAGCTGAAGCAGCGCTTGCTTTGCATCTCCTACGACCGGAATCGCCGTTGGGACATTTTTGCCAATCTCCGCCGGGTCAATATCGATATGGGCCACTGTTGCGTATGGAGCAAACCTCGACAGGTTCCCTGTAAGCCTGTCATCAAAACGGGCTCCGATATTGATGAGAAGATCGCATTCATACATGGCCATGTTTGCCGCATAAATGCCATGCATACCGCCCATCCCAATATAGAGCGGATGCTCCGGAGGGAAGGTACCTAGACCGAGCAATGTGTTAACGACCGGGATTTGCTGCTGTTCTGCAAATTCCAGCAATTGCTTAGAAGCCTTTGCATGCAAGACACCCGCTCCCGCTAAGATAAGCGGTTTCTTGCTTGAGCTGACAGCTTCGACAAGGCGCCTGATTTGCAAATAATTCGGTTCGGTTGTTGGCTGATAACCGGGAAGGGAGATGCTCTTTGGCTCTGTTTCCTCTGCCACAAGCGTAGCGATATCTTTTGGTATATCAATCAAGACGGGGCCGGGTCTGCCCGTTGACGCAATATAGAATGCTTCTTCCACTATTCGAGGGATATCTTTCGTATCCCGAACTTGATAATTATGCTTCGTTACCGGTGTGGTAATCCCTACGATATCCGCCTCCTGGAAGGCATCCGTCCCAATTACCCCTGTTCCTACCTGACCGGTGAAAATAACAAGCGGCAAGGAGTCCATCATCGCATCCGTTATGCCTGTGACAAGATTTGTCGCACCTGGCCCTGAAGTTGCAATCACAACCCCAGGCTTGCCGCTTATTCTCGCATAACCTTCTGCCGCATGAATGGCTCCTTGCTCATGCCGGGATAACACATGCTTCAATCCCGCCTGATAGAGAGAATCGTAAATGGGTAAAACGGCTCCTCCCGGATAACCAAATAACACTTCCACTTTCTGCCTCTTCAATGCATTGATTAACATCTCGGCCCCGCTGATTCTTGAGCTAGACTGCACTTCCTTTTCAGCAAGAGCTGCTTTTTCCATCATGGAATCTCCCTCCCGATTTGTGATATTTTCCGCCAGACTCAGATTTATTTGAGAATAAAAAAAGCCTCTTCATCCCTGACGTTTCTTGATTGAAACGCAAGGGATGAAAAGGCTTATCTCCTCTCCATGGTACCACCCTCATTCATGGCCAAAACTAACCGCCATGCACTCGACTTCTTTGGTAACGGGTTTAGGAAAAACCCGGCCTGCATTACTCAACTTTTTTCACACAGGCACTCCAAGGTGAGTTCATAGATGGAAACAGCACCGGCTCTCAGCCTTCCCCGGCTCTCTGTATCTGTTCACCCCATCTACTACTTATCCTTTTCATTGATTTAGCACATATATACTTATTTAGTAAAGTTCATTTAATTTACCAAATACAAGAAACTTTGTTGTTGAAACTTATAATACGACCTCAGAAAAGAAGAGTCAACTGATTTTTCACAATTATTTGATAATTTAGTTTATTCGGAAATAAATGTAATCGTTTACATTCTTGATTTGATAGCATTTGCTCTACTGTAAATTTTTTCAGTCAAAAAGCAAAAGACTCAACGCAAAATGCGCATGCTCCCCTAAAACAGGAGCATGCGTCCTCATCTTATATATCTAAGAGGTTTGCACATTCTTGAACTGGCTTTCATACATATGGCGGTACTGCCCATTTAGATTCATCAGTTCCTCATGGCTGCCCTGTTCCATAATACGGCCGTCATCAATAACCATGATGGTATCAGCCTCGCGGATTGTAGATAACCGGTGGGCAATCATAAAGCTCGTCCTTCCAGCCATGACTGTCCGCATAGCGTTCTGGATGGCAAGCTCTGTTCTGGTATCGACGCTGCTTGTCGCTTCATCGAGAACCATGATAGCCGGGTCAGAGAGAATGGCTCGGGCTATCGCAAGCAGCTGCCGCTGTCCTTGGCTAAGATTTCCCCCGCTTTCAGAGAGAATCGTCTCGTACCCGTTAGGCAGCCTCGTGATGAAATAATGGGCATTGGCCATTTTTGCCGCTTGCACCACTTCATCATCCGTCGCATCAAGCCGGCCGTATTTGATATTTTCCTTGATCGTACCCGTGAACAAGTAGGTATCCTGAAGAACAATGCCAAATGTATTGCGCAGGCTTTCCCTCGTGAAATGGCGGATATCGGTCCCATCAATCGTAATGCGGCCCGATTTGACATCATAAAAACGAGTTAATAAATTAATGATTGTAGTTTTGCCTGCTCCGGTCGGACCAACAAGAGCGATATGGCTCCCTGCCCTTGCTTCAAAGCTGATGTCATTCAGGATAGGGGACTCTTTTTTATAACCAAAGCTAACCCGCTCAAAGCGTACCTCTCCCTTCGCTCGCGATAAGGAAAGGGCTCCAGGCTTATCCGCCGCTTCTTCTGACTCGTCGATGACCTGGAACACACGCTCAGCTCCGGCAACCGCTGATTGAAAAATATTAAAGATATTGGCCAAATCATTTAACGGCCGTGTGAATTGCCTGGAATAACTGATAAAGGCAGCAATAACTCCCACCGTAATGGAGCCGTTAACGGCCAAGACACCTCCGACAATCGCGACAGACGTCAGCCCTAGATTATTGATGACATTCATGATTGGCATGAGGAAACCGGACCAGATTTGCGCCTTGCGTCCTAATTCATATAACCTGCCGTTGATCTCGTCAAAAGTCGAGATGACCTCTTCTTCATGATTGAAAGCCTTCACGATCAAGTTGCCGGAGATTGACTCCTCGATATGGCCGTTCAATCGGCCCAGATGCTTCTGCTGCTCCCTGAAAAGAACCCTCGTCCTTGTTGCGATTGTTTTTGTCAGCAGATACATGAGCGGGATTGTCACGCATGCAGCCAGCGTCAAAATGGGACTGAGGACGAGCATCATAACAAAGGAGCCTGTAATCGTGATGACTCCGCTCATCAGCTGAGTCGTTGACTGTGAAATACTTGTACTGACATTGTCGATATCATTCGTAACGCGGCTCATCATGTCTCCATGAGTATGTGTATCATAATAGGAAATGGGCAATTTATTCAGTTTACGGAATAACGATTCCCTCAAAGAGCGGACAACGCGCTGGGAGATCCCTGCCATCATCCAGCCTTGCAAAAGCGCAGCGATTCCGTCTGCCACATACACGATCGCAAGAATGATGACAAGCCAATGCAAAAGAGAAAGGTCTACCTGCCTCCATTCGAGTGTGTCAACCGTCCGTCCAATCCAATAGGGGACAAACAAACTAATGCCGGCGCTTATCATGACAAATAGAAGGACGATCCATAAGCTTCGTTTCTCGCTCCCGAAATATCCCCAAATTCGCTTCAATGTCCCGATAAAGTCTTTTGGCTTCTCGGCGGCAGCAAACCTTGCTCCCCCATGCCCTCTTGGCGGCCCTGTTGGAAGCGTTCCTTTATTCTGGTTAGTTGACTCAGCCACTAGTTTCCATCTCCGTTCCTAATTGGGATAGGATAATTTCCTTATAGACAGAATTGCCCTTGGCCAATTCCTCATGCTTGCCGGCCCCGGCAATCTTTCCGTTCTCCATAACGATGATATGGTCCGCATCCATGACGGAGGTAATTCGCTGGGCAATCAGGAAGATGATTTTCCCTTTTCCATCCTCGCTGAGCGCCTCCTTTAACCGTTGTTCAGTCACAGCATCAAGTGCGCTTGTCGAATCGTCCAATATGAGAATCGGCGCATCCCTCAATAAAGCCCGCGCTATCGAAACCCTCTGTTTCTGTCCTCCCGAAAGATTTACCCCGCCTTGGCCCAGCTGCGTATCATACCCTTCCGGCAGGCGAGTGATGAACACATTTGCCTGAGCGATGCTTGCTGCATGCTGGATTTCATCCATATCGGCATCCGCTTTCCCCCAGAGGATATTCTCTTTTATCGTGCCGGTAAACAGCGTCGATTTCTGCGGGACATAGGCGATTTGCTCCCTTAACCTCTTTGAATCCATCGCACGGATATTCTCACCGTTTATGTAAATCGACCCTTCGGAAGGTTCATATAGTCTTAGAAGCAAATTCACAAGGCTGCTCTTTCCAGCACCAGTCGACCCGATAATCCCTATCGTTTCTCCGGGTTTGGCACTCAAAGATACATCCTTTAAGACATACTCGCCTGTGCCGTGATAGGAGAAGTAAACATGTTCAAACACGACCCCTTCCTGGCGGATGCTTGCTTCTTCTGCTTTCACCTCTAAAGGATTGTTTGTCCCAAGCACTTCACCGATCCTGCCAGCGGAAACCCGGGCACGTACAAACATGTTGAAGATCATGGTAATCATCATAAGGCTGATGAGAATCTGGGTCATATAGTTCACATAAGCGACCACTTCACCGACCTGCATTTGACCATCGTTGATATTCCAGCCGCCAGCCAGCAAGACCAGTACAATACCAAAATTGACCGTAAGGGAGATACCCGGACTGAAGATTGACATGATACGCATGGCTTTCATCGATGTACCAGACAATTGCTCATTCTTCTCATCAAACCTCGACTGCTCAAAACGGCCGCGATTGAAGGCACGGATGACCCGAATTCCCGAGAGAAACTCCCTTACCACACCATTCAGCCGGTCGGTCGCCTTTTGGACGCGCATAAAGAACGGCAAACTGATTTTCACATTCAAAACGATGATTAGCGCGACAATCGGGATGACAAGCAAAAGCACCCAGGAGATGGAGGCATTAAGCCTAACTGCCATGAAGATGCTCCCCAAACAGACAAGCGGCGCCTTAACCATGATTCTCATCAATCCATTCACGAACATCTGCACCTGATTGACATCATTCGTCAGCCTTGTTACCAGAGAGGAGGCCTCAAATTGATTCATTTCTTCAAGCCTTAAGGACTGGATTTTCCGATATAGGTCTGAACGAAGCTCTGCCCCGAGCTTTTGCGACAGATTGCTTGAGATGATATTCCGGATGATGGCCCCGAGTGCGCCGATTCCTGTCACCAAAAGCATCATTCCGCCCATATTGAGTACATATTCGAGATCACTATTTGCAACACCATTATCAATAATGGAAGCCAATATCGTTGGAAGAAGCAAATCGCAAATCGCCTCTATCATCAAAAAGACAATGGCTACCGAAAATAAAAAGCCGTACTTCTTGATATATTTCTTATAATGCCTCATTCACTCACCCTCTTCCTGCTGACACGCATACATACCCTTATTTTGCTAAAATCCTTTTCATCATACAAGTAAAAAAGCCCGGGACTAAATGTCCCGGGCTTTCTTGGTTAATCACCTTGTTTTTTCAAATAGATATATACTGGGTAACCGATAGCTGTAATCGCTAGCCCAATTAATGAATAGAGCGTGTCACTAACAATCGTGCAAACCAATATATAGACACCGCCTATTATACCGACAAGCGGCACAATCGGATAAAGCGGTACACGATATGTCGGCACTAAATCTGGGCGCTTCCTGCGCAAAATAAATACGCCGTAAATAGCGAGCACAAAGAAAATCCATACGGCAAATAACGCAAGTGTTGATAAAGTATTGAATGACCCTGAGAATATATAGATAATGGCAATCGCCACTTGGAAAATGTATACGTTGATTGGTGTGCTCGTACGTTTCTCAACGCGGCTAATGACATGGTGGAACGGGAAGATCTTGTTCTCTGCCATGGCAAACGGTACACGCACGGTCGTCATCAGGTACCCATTTAATGTTCCAAAGATAGAAATCAGAATTCCGATTGAAATGAGCATAGAACCGGCGCTGCCGAATAAGATTTGGGCAGCATCAGAGGCCACATTCTCCGCCCCGACGATTTGCGCTGGAGTTAACACGGATAAGAATGCAACATTGATTAAGACATAAGCCGCAATAATAATCGTCATCCCTAAGAAAATGGAGCGCGGCAAGTCACGCTTAGGGTCTTTCATCTCACCCGCCATATTGCCCACACTAATCCATCCTTCATAAGCAAAAAGCGTCCCGAGCATAGCTACACCAAACGTGGCAAAAGAAAACCCATGCACTGGTTCCCCAGAGAATACAGGAGTAGCTTCGTTAACACCGTGGATAATACCAAAGATGATGATAAAAGCAATGGGAATCATTTTAGCAATCGTGGCAATTAACTGTATCCGGCTTCCGAGCTTTGTTGAAATGACATTTAGCACAGTCACAAAGAGC
>CAJGCH010000051.1 GCA_904501845.1 uncultured Bacillaceae bacterium
ATAGAGAATAAAATGAATCAGCATTTGAAATACAGAGGCAAGGATGACGGGAAGGGGAACATCAGCCCTGCAGGCGGCATAAAGGTGGCATATGTATCCGATTTCTGATAATTTGGTGATAGGCCAAAAAGGTAAGTAATATAAATAGTAAGGATGACTGGCATGACACAGGAATTAATTCAGTTAACGAATCAGCTGCTTATCAAGGTGGCTGAGGCAGAAGAAATCTATCGGCAGGCTAGGGAGGAAGAAAAAACGTTTGATTTCTATCAGGATGTTAAACCCTATGCCGATGAAGTAAAGAAAATGGCTGACAGATGGGCTGTTCTTGCCGGCGACTGGCAAAAAGAAGCGAAACCAAGACTTATCAGCCCGCTCCAAATCCAAAACACACATAATAACCTGCTACAGGTGTCCGTTCACTGTCATATCCCTCAATCAAGCAAATCACGGTTTGTTAAACACTGCCATGCGGCTGCCTTTGTTCTTGAACAAGTGAAAAGGGAAATATGATTAAAAGCCTGATTTCCAAGGAGGGAATCAGGCTTTTTGGTGATTTTGTAATGCACTCATAGCTATATTCCTCATATATTATTGATGAGTAAGATGAACGGAGGAGAGTGGCATGCTTAAAGACCTTCTGAAGAAAAGATCACAAAGGCAAGGCCCTGACCCAACTTCCATGATAAATTGGACGTCTGGCATGCCTCAGTATGATTATCAGACAAATGGGATGAATTATTTTCAAGCTGGGATGTCACAGCCGGCGGGAGGGCCTTATCAAGGGCAGATACCAGGCTGGCCGGCATTTCCAGAGCAGATGATGTATCAAGCATCCGGCCATTTTGAAACGGAGGCGGCTAATCAGGGGTATTATGGTCCATTAATGATGCCCTATACAAATGACCCCTATCAAGCACCGTTAATTCAAAGTCCGGTCCAGAACCCCATCCAGAATTCAAATACCATTCCTAATGGCTACCAGCCTTATCAGGCGGCTCCGGAGATGAACCCTTATCCAAAACAACAGCCCAACCCTTTTCAAAACCCGCTCTACCAGCAGGATGAGGATTTTCATCCCGTACAGCCTCCTATGATGAATGTTACACATCCGTATCCAAAGCCAAGCTTTCTGCAAAAGAGCCAGGGGAATAATATATCCTCCGTGCTTAACCAGTTTAAGAACCAAGAGGGCAGCATTGATTTTAATAAGATGATGGATACGACTGGACAGATGTTGAATACGATGAATCAAGTGTCAAATCTGGTAAAGGGAGTAGGGTCAATCTTCAAGACAGGAACATGAAAAACTGCCGGGCAATCGTTGTCGGCAGTTTTTTGATGTTGACTATCGGATAGAAATGCGGCGCCTCTTAGACTTTGGAACGGATACGGTCAAGAGACCGTTTTCATGGCTCGCCTGGATGTTCTCCTCGTCAATTGGCTGCGGAAAGGTAAAGCTCCTTGATTTCTTGCGTCTTTCAATTGAGGAAGGGGTTCCCTTTTCGGGATTAGCTGTTTTACGATCTTCCGTTTCACAAGAAATGGTCAGACGGTTTCCAGAGATATCAATTTCTATTAAATCTTTTTCAACACCGGCAATATGGGCATGGATGACATAATGTGTATCCGTCTCTTCCCATTCCATCGGGAAGCTTGAGAAAAGTTTTTGATTCTGGAAGAAACCGTCCATTGATTGCAATAATCCATTCCCTGTTCTCTCGGAAAGGAGATGGTCCATTTGAGAAATGAATTGGCGGAAAGGTTCCATTAACTCGTTCCGGTTGTTCTGAGCCATGTATAATTCCTCCCTTAATATAATTCTATTCATATCATATGCACCGCCCTGTTTTGGCGTTATTCGAAAGTTTGCGTATGAGTTAGGAAACAGGGGTATAAATGGTTGGGTAAGATAGGATAAACTATAGATAATTACCTATTCGAAGGGAGATTGGAAAATGGCTGAACAAGTGAAGCTTGCTTACAGAGAGTCAGGGGATGGTGAGAACATTCTCTTATTACATGGCTTTTGCGGCAATAAGGATTACTGGAAGGAAGTGGAGGAGCGCCTTTTGCCCACCCATCATGTCGTAGTGGCGGATATGAGGGGGCACGGGGAGACGGAGGCGACAGAGCCTGGTTACAGCATTCATGATATGGCAGAGGATGTGTTTGCTTTCATTAAGGAGAAGGGACTTGAAGATGTTTTCGTTTTCGGCCATTCAATGGGCGGATATATTACCCTTGATCTAGCCAAAAACCATCCGGATGTGCTTGCCGGCTATGGTCTTATTCATTCCACGGCATTTCCGGACACTGAGGATGCGAAGAAGAAACGTTCGGCAGGTGTGTCAAAAGTTATTGAGCAGGGTGTGGATTTATTCGTCAAGGAACTCGTGCCAAATCTTGTCGCTGAACAAACGCGGGAGAACAATCAAGCGATAATCCATAAATTATTCGACATTGGGATAGAAACCAATCCAAACGGGGTCATTGGAGCCTTGAAGGCCATGCGGGACAGGGAAGACCTGAGCCAGGTTCTAGAGGATGATCGTCTTCCTGTCTTGCTTGTCGCAGGAGCCCAGGATAAGGTCGTTCCTCCAGAGAAGACCTTTATCACAAATGGAAGCCACGTAACACAGGAATTAATTGCTGATTCAGGTCATATGGGGATCTTCGAAACACCTGATGAGGTCAGCTATGCCATCGCCTCTTTTGTGAATGAACATTCAAAGAAATGAATTAATGGCCGCATCCGCTAAAAGATGCGGCTTTTTCCTTCACAAGAGAACGTTCATTCGGTTACAATGATGACAGAAATGAGGTGTGAACGTGTTCAGGAAGAAAAGTTTAGCGGATATCATGAACGACCTGCTGACTGACGAACAGTATAAAGACCAGATCAGCTTCTGGCATACAATCAATGAAAAGGAAGCTGCTTATGCTCCTTTTCCGGATGATTTGCATGAACAATTACGAATTGCCCTTGAAGCAAGGGGGATTTCTTCATTATATAGCCACCAAAGCGAGGCTTACCGCGCCATTCGCGGCGGAAGGAATATCGTCGCGGTCACCCCAACCGCATCCGGCAAGACACTTTGTTATAATCTGCCCATCATTCAAACCATTCTTGAAGATGCTGATGCGAGAGCCCTTTATTTATTTCCAACAAAAGCGTTGAGCTATGACCAAAAGTCGGAGCTTGAGGAGTTAATCCATGCGGCCGATTTAAAGATCAACAGCTACACCTATGATGGGGATACCCCGACAAGCATCCGCCAGAAAATCAGAAAGGCGGGACATATAGTCATTACGAATCCGGACATGCTCCACTCCGGCATCCTGCCTCATCATACGAAATGGGTCTCCTTGTTTGAGAACCTTAAATATGTCGTAATAGACGAGCTGCATACGTACAAAGGCGTATTTGGGAGCCATACAGCCAACGTCATCCGGCGCCTAAAGCGCATTTGCCGCTTCTATGGGAGCGACCCGCTCTTTATCTGTACATCGGCAACCATTGCCAATCCGCAGGAATTAGCGGAAGCATTAACGGAAACGGATATGGTGCTGATTGATAAAAATGGCGCACCTTCAGGAAAGAAGCATTTCGTGTTTTATAATCCTCCGATTGTCAATAAGCCACTTAATATACGGAGAAGCGCCGTGCTTGAGGTGCGGAAGATAGCAAGCGACCTGCTCCGGAATAAAATCCAGACGATCGTATTTGCCAGAAGCCGTGTGCGTGTGGAAATTCTGCTAACCTACTTGCAGGAGCTTGTGGCAAAACAGTTAGGTCCCAAAGCAATCAGCGGCTATCGAGGAGGCTATCTGCCTACCCAGCGCAGGGAAATCGAGAAAGGTTTGAGAGATGGGACGATATACGGGGTCGTCAGTACGAACGCGCTCGAGCTTGGCGTTGATATCGGACAGCTCCAGGCTTGTATCATGACTGGTTATCCGGGATCTATTGCAAGCGCATGGCAGCAAGCGGGACGAGCGGGAAGGCGTCATGGAGAAGCGCTGATCATCATGGTCGCCTCCTCAAGCCCAATCGACCAATTTGTCATTCAGCATCCGGATTATTTCTTCAATCGCAATCCGGAGACAGCAAGAATCAACCCAGATAATCTCGTCATTCTCGTCGATCATTTGAAATGCGCGGCCTTTGAGATCCCATTCAAGGAAGGGGAACAATTTGGTGCGGCAGAAATTACTGAAATACTCGACTATCTGGCCGAAGAGCATGTCCTGCATAAGAATAAGGATATGTGGCATTGGATGAATGATGCCTTTCCGGCGCATGAAATCAGTCTGCGTTCTGCATCCCAGGAGAATGTGGTGATTATTGACAGGACCAATCCGAAGCCGCGTGTCATAGGTGAAACGGACCGTTTCAGTGCAATGACGCTGCTTCATGATGAAGCGATATACTTGCATCAAGGGATTCAATACCAGGTTGAATATTTGGATTGGGAAGAGAAGAAGGCGTATGTGCGAGAAGTGAAGGTTGATTATTATACAGATGCAAACCTCGCTGTTCAGGTCGATGTACTAGAAATTGACGAGGACAAATCTAACCGCCAAGCGACGGTAACCTATGGAGACGTATCCGTTCGGGCGATGGCGACCATCTTTAAGAAAATCAAGTTCGATACGCATGAGAATATAGGTTCAGGACCAATTCATTTGCCGGAGGAAGAAATCCATACGAATGCCTGCATGCTCTCTTTGAACAAAGACCTGGCAGATTGGAAGGAAGAGCGGCTTGAAGAGGGATTAATGGGTGCTTCCCATGCGCTTCGCGGAATCATTCCCGTGTATGTGATGTGTGACCCGGGAGATATCCATGTGTATCCCCAGGTAAAAGCAACGCATAATGACTTGCCGACAATCTTCGTTTATGACCATTATCCGGGCGGCATTGGCCTGAGCAAATATATGTACGAAAATAGTGAGACCATTATTGAGGCAACAATCGATGCGATAGATGCCTGCCCATGTGATTCCGGCTGTCCAAGCTGTGTCGGGACAGAAGGCGGAGGGAACTCCACGAAAGAGGATGCGGTGAAGATTCTTTCCATTTTGGCTGACCGCTATGCTAAAGGTGTTATGAAGCATGTCCATTAAACATAAACTAAATCGAATGAAAGCCCATTTGAATACAGGAAAGGGAGACTCCAAACAACAGCCGGTTACGTCTGTATCACAGCCAAAGATAGAGATCCCTCACTATAAGAAATGGGAGGAATATGGCGCAAAGGCGATATTTATGGAAGATGAGTATTGCCTCATCCGCGAGGTAAGCTATCCTTTAACTCACCGTCATGGCAAGTACTCATTTGATATGCTTTTAGATATCATACGCATTTGGAATGAGTCTGATGTAGCTCATCCCTTATCCGCTAAAGGATTTCAGGCGGATAATATGTTTTTCTTTGATACGGAGACAACAGGGCTGGGCGGAGGAGCCGGGACTTCGATTTTTCTTCTGGGACTTGCATTTATTGAGAATGGAGCGGTCAAGGTGAGGCAGCATTTCCTGCCAAGGCCAGGCTATGAGGTGCCGTTCTATAAAAGCTTCCTGGAAAAAGTCAATTATGAAACGCTTGTCACCTATAATGGGAAATCATTTGATTGGCCGCAGGTCGTCTCGCAGCATACGCTGCATAGAGGTCAGCTGCCTAAGCTCCCATCCTTCGGGCATTTCGACCTCTATCATGCGGCACGCAGGCTCTGGAAGAATAAACTTGAACGGGTCAAGCTTGCTGTCGTTGAGGAAGAAGTTCTTGGGTTTAAGAGGGAAGATGATATTCCGGGTTACTTGGCGCCGATGATCTATTTTGACTTTGTAGACCGGAATGACCCGGAAGCCATCTTTAAGATTATGAAGCATAATGAGCTGGATGTCCTGTCGCTCATCACCTTGTATATTCATCTGTCCGCGCTTCTCTTGAATCAGGAGTTTGCCGAGCATGAGGACTCTTATGAGTTGGCGAGATGGTTTTCGGCATTGAAAGACCGGGGGCGTGCCATTCAATCTTTTGAGAAAGGTGTCTTAGAAACGAAGAAGGAAGATGAGGGGCTGATCGTTAAATTTCATTTGGCGAATGAACATAAAAAGAATCGCAATGTTCATACCGCAGCCAAAATTTGGCTCGAGACGGTAGATTTACAGCAAGCTGACTTGAAAGCGATGTCCCATTTAGAGCTTGCTAAGTATTTTGAGCATACGGTTAAAGACGTTGAGGCGGCACTTTATCATGCCAGGGCTGCGCTCTTTGCCGTAGTGGAAAATAATATTCAGAAAGCGTCCTTGAAAGAAAACGATCTTCATAAACGCATCAGCCGCCTTGAAGGAAAAAGGCTGAAAGCGGTGAACGGTCAGGAAAATAGGTGAATGCCTCGGTGCAAACTACCCGCATCTCTCATACCTTATAAATGTAAGAACATCAAGGATGATGAAAGGAGAGAGATAATTTATGCATCATGGTCATCATAATTCCTGCGGCCCAATCTCAGTTCCAGGGTGTAATCAAACACAAGTCTGCCCGCCAGTATGCCATGAACCAATTCAATTCGTAAAAGAAAATTGCTATACAGTCATCGTACCGCATGTTCATCCTGTTCACACATTGGAAGTGAACAACCATGTCTTTCAGCATGAGCATTCGTTCCCGCATTCCCAACAAACGATGAACCCAGTGTTTAACCAAGAAATACAACACGGGGCACCAATGCCGCCTGCACCGGGCTGCTGCGGACCAATGTCTGGAGGTCAAGGACAGTTCCCTGGTCAAGGGCAATTCCCTGGTCAAGGACAGTTCTTTGGTCAAGGGCAGTTCCCTGGTCAAAGACCGTTCCCTGGTCAAGGGCCAGGATTTTAAAGGCAAGAGGCTTTATGCCTCTTCCTTTCTTAATGAAACTAATCAGGACAAGCATCGGAAGTGAGAAAATGGGTAAAGTAGTATTTGTAACCGGATATAAAGCCTATGAATTGGGGATTTATGATCAAAAGCATCAAGGGATTCCTTACATAAAGAAGGCCATTAAAAGTCGTTTATTGGACATGCTTGAACAGGACCTAGAGTGGGTCTTGATTACGGGCCAGCCTGGAGTAGAGCTTTGGGCAGCAAATGTCGTGTTCGATCTGCAGGAGGAATACCCTGAGCTCAAATTGGGAGTTCTTTTGCCCTTTCTGAATCAAGAAGAGAATTGGAAAGAGGGCGTAAAGGAACAATATGAAGAGGTTCTCATCCAGGCGGATTATGTTGAAGCCATTACAAAAAAACCGTATGAGGGACCCTGGCAGCTGAAGCTCCGCAACCACTTCTTGGTGGATAAGAGTGACCAGATGCTTATCCTGTATGAAGAGGAAAAGGATGGCAGTCCTAAATACAGCTGGATGGAAGCGAAAAAGAAGCAGGATAAAACGGATTATCCCATCATCCAAATTACATTTTGGGACTTGGAAAGCCTGATTGAGGAAGAACAATGGCAAGATTATTAAAAGGTAAATTGACAAACTGAGCTTTTTTTGAAAAAATAATAAGTATTAGTCGTAGGAATTTGAGGTGAAGAAAATGCTCTCAGATAAAACCAAATTGACAGCGAAAGAAATCCTGGAGAAAGAATTCAAAACCGGGGTCAGAGGCTACAAGCAAGAAGAAGTGGACCAGTATCTCGACTTAATTATCAAGGACTATGAAGTCATGCACCAGGAATATGAACTGCTTTTGCAAGAGAACATGAAGCTGAAGAAGCAATTGGAGGAACAGCCTAAGAAGACTGTTCAGCCAGTACAGCAAACACCTGCTGGAACAACCAATTTTGATATTTTGAAGCGCCTTTCCAACTTAGAAAAGCATGTTTTTGGAAGTAAATTATACGAGTAATAACTTCCATACCAATTTTGGTTGCAAAGTATGGTTTTTGAAGCTATAATAACTTTTATGCGATAACGTCTGGGTAATCGCTGCAATGTGAATTGTAGAGGAAAGTCCATGCTCGCACAGGCTGAGATGCCTGTAGTGTTCGTGCCTAGCCCAATAAGCTAGGGCAGCCTGATTTTTCAGGCTGACGGCCGGGAAAGCGCCTAAGTCTTTTGATATGGCGCCGGTACCTATAAAAGTGCCACAGTGACGGAGCCTTCCTGGAAACAGGAAGGGTGGAACGAGGTAAACCCCGCGAGCGAGAAACCCAAATTTGGTAGGGGCGCCTTTCCTAAGGAAATGAACGATGGGAAAGGTCAGATAATATCTGAAGATAGATGATTGCCGCCGGAGTACGAGATTCTTCCAATCGTTAGCAGTACGAAGGAACAGAACATGGCTTACAGGACGTTATCCAGGAAGCATAATCAATGAATAAAGATGGCCTTATGAGTTAAGGCGTATATGTAAAATGAAGAAGCCGCCGATTTCTTGGTTTGAAATCAGCGGCTTCTTTTTTTGTGTTTGTCAATAACTTGCCTTCACCGTCTTCTTCGCTTTTTTACCATATAAGGAAAGATAGATGAGAAGGATGCCGCAAGTGACAATCAGCCCTATATAGACAGACATCATGATTGGCATCAAATAGGCGCCAAGAATGATAGAGAACCGAGCCATCAGCTCAGCGCCGTTATAGGCTGCTCCCGCAAAGGCTGAATAGGAGCCTCGTTTGTCGGCCGGGATCAAGTTTGCTTGTTCGGTCGTATAAACGGGAGAATACAGCAATTCACCAATGGTTGCGACGAACCCGAAGAGCAATAACACATACCATGTATCGGCTGAAGTGATGACTGCGTAGCCAATTCCGTAGATAACAAGCCCGGTCAGTAAAACACTCCTATTAGTATAGCGGCTGGCGAGCTTCGTGACGAAGAAGGTCAGTAGCACAACAGATGCCATATTGAGGATATTAAGCATGCTCAGCATATGGACACCTTCGGTCGTGAATCCCATAATATCAACGGGCTTAAATGTTTCAGCTAAGCGGACGCCAATATAGCTGTTGAGGGTAAACTCAGCGGAGAGAATCAGCGTGAAACCCAGCACTAATTTGACGTATTGCTTATCCGCGAGCGCCACTTTGTAATTGTCTATCACATCAAGAAAGATGTTTGGTCTTGCGCTTTTTCGCACAGGCTGATGGGTATCGATTAGCCAGATTTGATAGGCAATGATAATCATAAGCGAGATAAAGGATAAGGTCATGAATAATTCCTTTTGATAGTGAAGAAAGAATAACCCTCCCATCGCTGCCCCAATCGCCATCGACAAATTGACTTGCCAGTAGTCAATCGCATAGACAGCTCTCCGGTTTTCGGGAGTGGTAGAATCCATGATAATCGCCTGCATGCAAGGCCGGCCAAGACTGCTCGTGATCATGTATCCGACATAGGAGGCCGCAAAAAGAATTATCCAATCATAAATCGGGAACAGGCTGATTGTCATCAAAACGAGCATGACTGTGTTTAAGCTCGATGTGACAAGCAGGACTTTTTTTCGTTTAAATCGGTCTGAGATATAGCCGCCAATTAAATTGGCAGCAAACGTAATGAAGACCGTACAAATAAGAAAGATGCCCGCCGAAATCTTATTTAACTCAGCCGCTAAATATAGTGCCATAAAGGGCATGATAGCACTTGAGGCCGCGCGATTAAAAAAGGATGTAATCAGCCGGACTTTGATGTTTTGTGGAAGATTTTTGAATTTCATCTTGTGTTCCTCCCTTCGTTCACTTTATATTAAACTAGACGGATATTTTAGAAAATAGACAATTTTTAAATATATGTCCACTTTTATATCGAAAGGGGAAAAGGGAGATTGGATGCAAAATTGCTGACATTGTGGCATCATGTGGAATCTGGTCCAGTAAAAATGAGTAATCTTTCGAATCTGCTGGGGTTGAGTATAAAGCAAACGACTAGGTACATACATAAATGGCATGAGGAAGGGTGGCTCATTTATCAAAGCGGAGTCGGCCGCGGGCGCCTTTCTGAAATTGAATGGAGGAAGAATGTAGAGAGAGCCTTTGAAGAAATGGTGCAAATGAAGATGGAAAAAGGAACAATCGAAGAATGTGCCCGACTGCTTCTTTTGGATTGGTCAAGGGATTGCAAACTTCGGTTGATGAAAAGCTTCCAGGGGAGGCTTGGATATGAACAAAACCATGAGGATCGATTGATCATCCCGAGAAAACATCCCTTTCTGACGACTCATCCACTCGAGGCGCGTGATGTTCATAGCGCAAATCTGGTTGCCAATATTTATGACAGGCTTGTCTCCTTGGATGAGGACGGCATAATCCACCCTGGTCTATCTCATAGCTGGGAGCTTGATGAAACAAAGCTGCGTCTATATTTGCGCAAGGATGTTAAATTTCATGACGGGTCTATTTTGACGGCACAGGATGTTTGCATTTGCCTTGAGAAAATGCGCTCGCACCCCTTTTATGAGCTGATGTGGTCACCGGTTGCCGAAATTACGGCACGCGGGCCGCTTGTGGTCGACCTCCATTTTCGCTATCCGTGCAGCTATGCTCTTCATCTTTTAGGCGTGCTCGGGGCGAGTATCTATAAGGCGAATGGTGAAGAGCTGAGCGGAACGGGAAGCTTCTATATCGAGCTTAATAATGAGGTCAAAACCGTTTTGCATGCCTTCAAGGAATATTATAAAGAGCGTTCTTTATTGGATGTAATTGAATATGTTCAGGTGCCCAAAGACTTTGAGAATATATATCGCTCATCAAAGCAGGCGACAAACAACGAAACCTTTCAAGTGGACAGTGATTATGGCTTTGGTGTGGCCATATTTAATAGTTATCGAGATTCAGATATTGCTAGGGCGGATGTGAGGGAGTATTTGCATTACAAGATGGCGATTCATAGAAAGGAGCTTCCCGAGATTGACCCGAGTGTCATCCCGAATGATTGTGGAGTATTTCCTGGAATCAGTAAGCCATATGTGATAGAGAAAAGGCTATGCCCAGATCTTAGCCGCCCATTGAAGCTTCAGGTAACCCGATATACAAACTCGGCCGGCATCTGGGCACAAGAGCTTCTTAGTAAAGAAGGGTGTGCAGTTGAACTTATTCCCGTTCGTTTTGAGGAGACATTAAACAATGGGAAGGAGAATCAGGAGTGTGATTTTTTCTTCCATGGAGAAGTTTTTGAAATCAACCAGACCTTTTCCTTCTTCCAGTTTCTCTTTGGAGGTTCATCCCCCCTTTATACATTATTGGAGACTTGCATTGATAAGGCTGCTTTTCTGAAGAGGTATGCGATGACGCCCGTTTCCGATTGGATGGAGCTTCATTTGAGTCTTGAGCGTCTGTTGATTGAATCATCCCATATGATTCCGCTCTATTTTTCGAGGAAGAGCTTTTTATTTACGGAAGATATCAGGAATGTAAAAACAAAGTATTTTGGTCATGCTGATTTCTCGAAATTATGGATGAAGCCTAATGTTTAAGGGGCAATTTTGCCTGATAAGGTTTGCAATAGACTTGGTGTAGTTGTATTATTAAAAGCGCAAACGGATAGTAAATGAATAGGGTGAAATTATGAAAATGACATTAATCGCGACGGCCGCTATGGGGCTTGAAGCGTTAGTTGCGCAGGAAGTGCGTGACCTTGGATATGAATGCACAGTTGAGAATGGACGGGTCCTTTTTGAAGGGGATGAAACCGCCATTGCAAGAGCGAATATGTGGCTTAGAACAGCTGACAGGGTGAAAATCCTTGTCGGTGAGTTTAAGGCCTATACCTTTGACGAGTTATTCGAGAAAACGAAAAAGCTCCCTTGGGAGAATTATCTAGATGAAACAGCTGAATTCCCGGTCATGGGCAAATCAGTTAAGTCAAAATTATTCAGTGTTTCAGATTGCCAGGCAATCGTGAAGAAAGCCATTGTCGAGCGCATGAAGAAAGCTTATAAGAAGGATGGCTGGCTTGATGAGAATGGGCCGCTTTACCGGATTGAGGTCGGTTTATTAAAAGACCGTGCAACGCTGACGATAGATACGACAGGACCCCAGGCGCTTCATAAAAGGGGATATCGAACCGGACAAGGGGAAGCCCCGCTGAAAGAAACTTTGGCTGCGGCCCTTGTGAAGCTTACGAACTGGACGCCGGACAGGCCGCTTGTGGACCCATTCTGCGGCTCAGGCACCATTGCGATTGAAGCGGCTTTAATTGGCCAAAATATCGCACCGGGCTTTAACCGGGAGTTCGTCTCTGAAGAATGGCCGATGATTGATTCAAGCGTATGGGACAAGGTCAGGGATGAAGCGGAGGAACAAGCGAATTATGACCAGCCGCTTGATATTTCCGGCTATGACATCGATCACAAAATGGTCAACATCGCAAAGGAAAATGCACTGGAGGCAGGCCTTGGCGATCTCATTCAGTTCAAACAAATGCAAGTGAAGGACTTTACGACAACGAAGGAATACGGTGTCATCATCGGAAACCCGCCATATGGGGAACGCTTGAGCGACAAGCCGTCAGTTGAGCGTATGTACAAGGAAATGGGTGAGGTCCTCAGGCAGTATGAAACATGGTCCGTTTACATGATGACCTCTGACGAGAACTTCGAACAATTTTACGGGAAGCCGGCAACGAAGAAGCGCAAGCTCTTTAATGGTTTTATCCGTACGGACTATTACCAGTACTGGGGAAAGAGACCGCCGCGTAATCCAAAAGCCTAATGCCTTTTTCAGGCAGTTTATCGGTATTTTCTAACCGAGGCTTATGCATATCAGATAATAGACAGCAGCCTTAGATCCGCATTCAAAGGGATTAAGGCTGCTTTTTTATGCAATCATCTTTTTTTTTGCGTCATCATTAATACCTGCATCTACCTGTATAAATAGGCATCACCAAAATGATAAAATTAATAAGTTTTTTTAATTTTCAATAGATTGAAAGGTGAGAAACATGGACAATACATTAATAAAAGCAGATGATATTTGGCTATTATGGGCCTTTCTTGCAGGATGGGCGGCAGTGAGTATTTATTTGGAGCAGAAGTATAGATGGGCATCAAAAATATCAGGAGCCATTATTGCCTTGTTGGGTGCAATGCTCTTGGCAAATTTGAAAGTTATCCCGACAGAATCGGTTGTCTATGATACGGTGTGGGGATATGTCATTCCGCTAGCCATTCCGCTTTTATTATATCAGGCAAATATAGTGAAGATTATGAAGGAAAGCGGCAGATTGTTGATTATGTTTTTTCTTAGTTCAGCAGGTACGGTTGCCGGCGTTATCATCGCCTTTTTCCTTTTGAAAGAATACATACCAGGCCTTGAGAAAGTTGCTGCTATGATGACAGGTTCTTATATTGGCGGCGGGGTTAACTTTGCGGCATTATCAACAAAGTTTGAAGCACCCGGAGAATTGGTCTCTGCAACTGTCGTTGCCGACAACTTGATGATGGCCATCTACTTTTTTGTC
>CAJGCH010000052.1 GCA_904501845.1 uncultured Bacillaceae bacterium
GGTGGCTATCAGGAAAACAGATGTGAGTATTAAGGTTACATATTTTTTCATTTCATACTCCCTCCTATACCGTAACTTTCTTGTTTAATAGATAGTGACTGATCCATACAGACAGGACGCCGGTTATGACGCTTGATGCTATGGTCATATAGATGAGCTCTGATAGATAGAAGTAATCGATTTTATCGAGAGCAGTCAGCAGGAGAATCGGTGAAAAGGCTAGGACTGCAGCTGCTGCGATGTATAGCAGGCCAAGGAAAAGTCCCTTCCATTTGAATGATCGTTCCATCAGGATGACCGTAAATAATAGGGTAAGAACAATGAATCCGCTGCCGTAGTATAGGATGAATTCCGTAAAAGTGCCTGGGATTACAAAGAATAAAATTTTATTGTAGCTAGCGATTTCGGCGATACTTGTTTCTTTAAAGAATTCTGCTGGAATAAGCGAATCCATAAAGCTGCTTTCAATCTTCAAGAAGGCAATCTGTGCGGCTACCAAAGTAAAGATGATCATCATTATTGCCGTGGCTTTGGCGAAATAAACGGACAGCCGTGCGGTCGGAAGCATGAGAAGGCGGTAGATAAAGGTATTTTTGCCGTTCCAGTCCCGATACCAAACCAGAAAAATGTAGAAGAAGACTGCGCCAACACATAGAGCAATCGGCCCGATGAAGTAGATTTCATCACTGAAGCGAATCATACTCATATATGAATAATTATCTAGAATGGATTGAACAGTTTCTCCCCTCATTATTTCTTCGTTAGCCAGATTCATATATCGATTGGCTGTCATCCATACGCCAATCATCTGAATAATGAATACGGCAGCCAAGCCCCCAAACAACACCTTCGCTACGCGCGAAACCTCCAGGTTAACAAGCTTTAGATAACGCTTCATGGTATATACACCTCTCTCAGGACATCCACGACGGATTTCCCCTCGTTGATTCGCATGTCCTCTGCATTAAATTCCTTATAGACAGACCCGTTATTCAGCACAACTACCTTATCAATCAGATGCTCAATATCATTGATTTCATGGGTTGTGACGATAACGCCGCGGTCTTCTATTAAATGGCTTGTAAAGACATTGGCAATCTGCTCACGGCTGAAAATATCAATACCGGAGAAAGGCTCATCCATGAGAACATAGTCCGTATCCTGGGAAAGCCCTAATAGGAGATTGACCTTGGCTGTGTTTCCTTTTGATAGGGTGGAAATCCGGTCTTCCTCATTTAGTTTGAAAAATCGCAGCAGGTCATCGGCACGGTCTTGATTCCAGCTGTCGTAGAAATCAGCCATGAAATCCATTGCCTGCATGATGGTGAAGTTCGGCAGCATGGCTAGCGCATCGGGGATGAACGTCAGTTTTTCATATGTCGACTTCGTAAGCTTTTCTCCGTCAATGAGAATTTCGCCGCCATTAATCGGAGTGAGTCCAAGGATGGCTTTCATGATGGTGGTCTTCCCAACGCCATTAATGCCGATTAGGCAGGTGATTTCGCCTTTATTTGCTGTAAAGCTCACGCCATCTAATACACGCTTTCTGCCAAATTTCTTCGTCACATTCTTTATCTGTAGCATAGTTTTCCTCCTTATTCTTTCTCGGCTAGATAGTTCTTTTTCACGATATCAACCAATTCATCAACCGGTACCTGAATGGGTTTGACGGCTAGGATAAAGGCATCGACAGCCTCTTGAATCAATTCCTCGCGGACGCTGCTTAATACATTTTCATCTGTCGTAATGCGGCTCGGGAAATTACGTTCCGTATAAATCAATCCATGTTCCTCCATTTCCTTATAGGCTTTTTGAGCTGTATTCGGGTTGATTTTAAGTAAACTGGCCAGTTCACGGCGGGATGGAATCTCTTGTCCTCCAGTCAATTTTCCTGTGGCGATTTGTTCTTTGAAATAACGAACAACCTGTAAGTATACGGGCTCACGGTTATTAATGAGGAATGACATCCATTCACCTCCTAATTCTTGGTGTGTGTACTAAGTAGTTCATACACTTCTTAAGGTGTACTATATAGGTAATACACTTAGGTGTCAATATTTTCTTCGGAAATGTAAGATTAAATTATGATCGAATACGGCAAAATTGTATTGATAGTCACTACAATGATTGCTGGCAGGAGAGAGAAAACATGCAGAATACGGGTCTTGTATTAGAGGGCGGGGGGATGAGAGGGGCTTTCACGGCCGGTGTCCTGCGCTATTTGATGGAGGAGGATATTTATATTCCGTACACGATTGGCGTTTCGGCGGGTGCCTGTAATGGGAGTTCCTACATCGCGCGTCAATTAGACCGGAATTATAGGGTGATTATTCAATACAGCCGCCATCCTGAATATATTTCCTTCAGGCGCTTTTTGCGAAATAGAGAATTATTCGGGATGGATTTAATCTTTGATAAGATGCCAAATGAGCTTGTGCCATTTGATATGCAGACCTTTTGCCAATCGAAAGAAGGTTTTGTCGTCGGCACGACTGATTGCGAGACAGGAGAGGCAGTATATTTTGACAAGGGTACGTATAGTAAGGATATGCTGACAATTCTCAGGGCCTCAAGTTCGCTGCCGTTGTTTGCTCCAGAGGTATCTTTTAAGGGCAAGTTCTTGCTTGATGGGGGAATTGCTGACCCAATCCCAATCAAGAAATCAGTGAGGGATGGAAACAAAAAGAATATTGTGGTCTTAACGAAGAATAAGGAATACATAGCGAGACCATCGAACTTAAATTGGTTCGCTATGCGCAAATACAAAAAATATATGGGGCTGTTGCGTGCAATCAAGGATCATCACAACATCTATAACGAGACAGTCCGTTACTTGGAGGAAGAAGAGGAGAAAGGGAATGTCGTCATTATCCGTCCTATGCAAAAGCTTGATGTATCCTCAATTGGACGGAATCTGCAAAAGCTTGAGAAGCTCTATAATCAGGGTTATGCGGAAGCGAAAAACGCATATCGAAAATTGAAGGAACTATTATAAGGAAAAAGAGGTGTGAATGAAATTCGCACCTCTCTTGTATATACGAGATTAAATAACGAGCTCTGATTGCATATAATGCCAAAGCAGATTGGCTGTATGTTCAACCGAGCTGATATGGGTCCGTTCAAATGCATGGGAGGCATCGATGCCGGGACCGATTAATCCGTGAACGATGTCATAGCCGGCACGGATCGCTGCGGAGGCGTCTGAACCATAATACGGATAGATATCGATGCGGTAATCGACCTCATGCTTTTTCGCGAGTTCGACAAGATGCTGGCGGAGACCATAATGATACGGTCCGCTTGAGTCTTTTGCACAAATGGAGACACTATATTCATCAGTTGTCTGCCCGTCACCAATCGCTCCCATGTCAACGGCCAAATATTCGACGGTCTCTTTCGGTATATTAGAGTTGCCTCCATAACCGATTTCTTCATTATTGGAAATGAGAAAATGGGTAGTGTAAGGAAGCGTGATATTTTGCTCCTTCAGCTGCTTAATTAAATAAAGAAGAATGCCGACACTTGCCTTGTCATCAAGATGCCTTGATTTCAAGAAGCCGTCGCCCGCAAGCTCTGCGCGAGGCTCAAAGGAGACAAAATCGCCAACCTCGATGCCGAGTGCTTTCGTGTCTGCTTGTGATTTGGTGACTGCATCAATGCGGACTTCCATATGATCATCATCACGTTTTATCTCACCCATCTTCTGATACACATGGACAGATGTTTGCGTCAATAAAATGGTTCCAGTATAGACGGTGCCATCTGCAGTATGAATCTTGCAATATTCTCCTTCGCAGGCGTTCCAGCGGAATCCGCCAATCATCGTTAATTTCAAGCGTCCGCTCGGCTTGATTTCTTTCACCATCGCTCCTAGTGTGTCGACATGGGCAGTCAGGAAACGGTGCTTGGAGTCATCCTGCCCCTTAATTGTGGCAAGCAGGGCCCCTTTATTTGTGCGTTTGTTTTCAATTCCATATGTATTCAGAAATTTCTCTGTGTATCGAATGGCCTCTTCTGTATAACCGGTCGGGCTTGGGATTGATACTAAATCTTTAATATAGCGGAAAATCTCTTGTCCGTCTGCTTTCATAGGTAGACACTCCCTCTTTTTTTGTGGATAAGTCTATTATATACTTCTGCAGAAAAGGGGTACAGCAGACAAGAAACTTCTTGCTTTTTCCAATGCATCCATGTAAATTATAGTTAAATGAATATTCAAATAAATCTTATCAAGAGAGACAGAGGGACGGGCCCGATGATGTCTCAGCAACCGCCGATGTTTGTGGTCGGAAAGGTGCTAAATCCTGCAAGGCATGTTCCATATGCCTAGAGAGATAAGAAGGAGAATTAAGCATTAATAAGTCTTCTTCTTGGAAGGCTTTTTTATTTTTATTTGGGAGGGTCAGAACAATGACTACATGGAAGATTGAAACGGTATTAGCCCAAGTCGGCAACCGCAGCGAAACACAAACAGGCACGGTGAACCCGCCCGTCTATTTCTCGACTGCTTATCGTCATGAAGGAATCGGCCAATCGACAGGGTATGACTACACCCGTACAGGGAACCCGACCAGGGAGATCTTAGAGAGAGCGATCGCAGAGCTTGAAGGCGGTGAACAAGGATTTGCGTACAGCTCCGGCATGGCGGCTATTCATGCTTTGCTCACGCTGTTTGAACCGGGAGATGAGATACTCGTATCTGCTGACCTTTACGGAGGTACATATCGTTTATTTGAAAGAACATGGAGAAAATATGGCATAACTTTTGTTCAATGTGAGTCATATGAAGATTTTGCTGAGGCAATTTCGGATCAAACGAAAGCCTTATTTATTGAAACGCCAACAAACCCGTTAATGCAGGAAATTGATATCCGCTCTCTCGCAGATCTATGCAAGAAGAACAGGCTTCTATTAATTGTCGATAACACGTTCTATACGCCCGTCCTGCAGCGGCCGATTGAGCTTGGCGCAGATATCGTCGTCCACAGCGGCACGAAATATATAGCCGGTCATAATGATGTCCTGGCAGGGCTTGTCGTTGCAAAGGGAGCCGAAATTTGCCTGAAGCTTGATGAGTATCAAAACGCGACTGGCGCCGTTCTCTCTCCATTCGATTCATGGCTTGTCATGAGAGGGATGAAAACACTTAGTCTCCGCATGAAGCAGCATGAAGACAATGCCCGTAAAATTGCTGTATTCCTTGAGAAACGAGAGGAGGTCATTGATGTCCTTTATCCAGGACATGGCGGAATGATCTCCTTCCGTCTCAAGTCAGAGGAATGGGTCAACGACTTTCTGAAGAGCCTTGGTGTCATCACTTTTGCTGAGAGCCTTGGCGGAGTTGAAAGCCTGATGACTTATCCCGCCACACAAACCCATGCCGATATACCTGAGGAGGTAAGAATCGCAGGCGGTGTCTGTAATAAGCTTCTCCGCTTCTCAGTTGGCATTGAACACATTGACGACTTGATCGCCGACCTTACGAACGCCTTTGAATCGGTCACCCGTAATCAAGTGGAAGTATAAAATATGTTTAATTGGAGTCAGCCTCGTTTTTGGGCTGACTTTTTTTCTGCCAATAAAATGATGATTGACTCTCAGGATTGAAAAACGAAAATAAGCGGAAATATTCTATTTTAAATGGTAGAATATCTGTAAAGTTATTACCAAAGACATCTATAGAGATGACAATCAAATCCCGATATTAGGAGTGATTAGATTGAAGGCGTTGATAAATATTGATTATACATATGACTTCGTAGCGGACAAAGGAAGATTGACTTGCGGTGAACCAGGACAGCGGATTGAAGGTTATATTGTTTCTTTAACAGAGGAATTCATTGAGCGAGAAGACTTTGTCGTGTTTGCGATTGATGTTCATGATGAGGAAGATCCATATCACCCTGAGACTAGATTGTTCCCTCCTCATAATATTCGCGGGACAATGGGCAGAGGTTTATTTGGAAATCTGCAAAATGTGTATAATAAGAATAAGGAACTAGAAAACGTTCTTTGGATTGATAAAACGCGCTATTCCGCATTTGCAGGTACAGACCTTGATATCAAGCTTCGTGAAAGAGGGATTACAGAACTGCACCTAGTTGGAGTTTGCACGGATATTTGTATTCTTCATACGGCAGTTGATGCTTATAACAAAGGCTATAAGATTGTTATCCATAAAGAGGGTGTAGCGAGCTTTAATGCGGCCGGCCATGATTGGGCGCTTGCCCATTTTGAGCATACACTGGGAGCGGATGTTTTATAAATTAAGGAGGAAGCTTGATGAAACATTATCAAGATGACAGCTTTGCATTACATACAGATCTCTATCAAATCAATATGATGGAAACATACTTCAGAGACGGAATTCATAATAAGAAAGCTGTCTTTGATGTTTATTTTAGACGTAATCCATTTGGAAATGGCTATGCTATCTTTGCTGGCCTTGAACGTGTAATTACGTATATTAAGGAGCTGCGCTTTAGCGACAGTGATCTTGACTATTTGCGCAATGAGGCCGGTTACTCCGAAGATTTCCTTGTATTTCTTAAGGACCTTAAATTCACGGGAACAATCAGAAGTATGAAGGAAGGGGAGCTCGTTTTCGAGAATGAGCCGCTGATGCGGATTGAAGCACCACTAGCAGAGGCGCAGCTTGTTGAGACAGCGATCCTTAATATTGTCAATTACCAGACGCTGATTGCGACGAAAGCGTCCAGATTAAGCATCGTTGCTGATGGCGACCCTTTGTTTGAATTCGGGACAAGGAGGGCGCAGGAAACGGAAGCGGCACTTTGGGGAACGCGCGCTGCCTTTATCGGAGGATTCCAGGCGACGAGTAATGTTCGTGCGGGCAAGCTATTTGGCATCCCGGTCGTTGGCACGCATGCGCATGCCCTTGTTCAAACCTATCGTGATGAATATACGGCCTTTAAGAAATATGCAGAATCGCATTATGATTGCACCTTCCTTGTTGATACATATGATACATTGCGTTCAGGTGTACCGACAGCAATCAGGGTGGCAAAGGAAATGGGCGATAAAATCAAATTCAAGGCTATTCGCCTTGATAGCGGAGACTTGGCTTATTTATCTAAAAAAGCTAGAGTCATGCTAGATGAAGCCGGTTTTACGGATACGATGATTACAGCCTCCAATGACTTGGATGAAGCAACTATTCTTAACCTGAAAGCTCAAGGTGCCAAGATTGATATGTGGGGTGTCGGCACAAAGCTCATCACGGCTTATGACCAGCCTGCACTTGGTGCCGTTTATAAGATGGTCAGCATAGAAGGCGATAATGGGGAAATGTCTGATAGAATCAAAATCAGCGGAAACCCTGAAAAAGTAACAACACCGGGGATGAAAAACGTTTATCGCATCATTAACCGAGAAACGAAAAAATCAGAGGGGGATTATATCACGCTAGAAGGAGAAAATCCGCAAGAAGAAAAAACCCTGACGATGTTCCATCCGGTGCATACCTTCATCTCCAAGGAAGTCACTGACTTTGACGCAGTGCCCCTCCATGAAACGGTTTTTGATCATGGCGAGCTGATCTATGAGACACCAGAGCTTGCGGATATCCAGAAATTCGCCAATGATAATCTATCCGTGCTTTGGGATGAATATAAACGCTTCCTGAACCCTGAGAAATACCCTGTTGACCTTAGCCCTAAATGCTGGGAAAACAAACGTATTCTTATTCAGGAAGTTCAGGAGCAGGTTAGGCGGAACCGGGAGCTTATTAAGAATTGGAAAAGTGAATAAGGTATGGATTGCTTAAGACAGGTGGAATGGTTATTTCCGCCTGTTTTTTATAGGCTCATTCCCTTCTGACCCATTAAAAAACCGAGTTTCAAAAAAGTAATTAAAAATTTTCCGAAAAGTCTATCTGCCCATGTGAATTAATATTATAATCGACCTAAAATAACAAAAAGTGGAGATGAGAGGAATAATAAAATGCGATGGACTTTTACATATCCTATTAGAAGAAATCACTATTTATTGTTATCCACGAATTAGGGGTCGGTAGGTATATTGACTATTTTTTTCGACAACCTAGTTGTCTGAAACTCAGTGATTACATAGATAATACGCAGTTTGTAAAGGGAAATGAGGAGGAGAGGAAGAAATGAATTTTGACTATTTGTATCATCCATACCAGTCCCAGAGAAATACAGTTATCGCGAAGAAAGGGATGGTAGCTACCTCCCAGCCACTGGCCGCACAAGCTGGCCTTGAGATTTTGAAAAAAGGCGGAAACGCCATTGATGCAGCGATAGCTACTGCTGCTGCTCTTACTGTCGTTGAGCCTACTTCAAATGGAATTGGCGGTGATGCGTTCGCGCTTGTTTGGACAGATGGTGAATTGCATGGCCTGAACGCAAGCGGTCCAGCCCCGCAATCTATTTCAATTGAAGCCGTACAGGAACAGGGGCATAAATCCATCCCGGCACATGGCGTGCTGCCGATTACGGTTCCCGGTGCTCCATCAGCCTGGAGTGAGCTATCGAAAAGATTTGGAAAGTTACCTTTGAGTGAGGTTTTGGCACCAGCAATACGATATGCAGAAGAAGGGTATCCTCTAAGCCCAACGTTAGGCAAGAACTGGTCCAAAGATTACCAAAAGTTCAAGGAGCTCTTTAAAGGCGAGGAGTATACCCCATGGTTTGATACCTTTGCGCCAAATGGGAGAGCGCCAAAAATAGGAGAAATCTGGTCATCTCAAGGTCATGCGGACACGTTAAGGTCTATAGCGGAGTCAGAGGGAGAAAGTTTTTATCGAGGTTCCATTGCAGAAAAAATAGCAGGGTTTATCCAAAAGTATGATGGTTTTCTTTCGCTTGAAGATTTGGCAGCCTATAAAGCAGAATGGGTAAAACCAATCTCGGTCCATTATAAAGGATACGATGTTTGGGAAATCCCGCCCAATGGGCAAGGTCTTGTTGCGCTAATGGCTTTAAATATTTTAAAAGGCCTTGAATTAGGTGAAAGAGAATCTGCAGATAGTTATCATAAGTTAATTGAATCCATGAAACTTGCGTATACAGACGGCAAAGCCTTTATTACCGAGGAGTCAAAAATGCCTCATACCGTGTGTGAACTATTATCAGAGGAATATGCCGTCATGCGCAGAGGGTTAATTGGCGAAAAAGCCTTAGAGCCAAAGCCGCTAAGACCGCCATCAGGCGGGACAGTCTATTTGGCGGCAGCTGATGAGGAAGGCAATATGGTTTCATTCATTCAAAGTAATTATATGGGATTTGGCTCAGGGATAGTCATACCTGGAACCGGGATAAGCATGCAAAACCGCGGATATGACTTTTCGCTTGATCCTTCACACGCGAATTCTCTTCAGCCGGGCAAGAAAACCTACCATACGATTATACCGGGTTTCCTGACAAGAGATAATGAAGCGGTCGGCCCTTTCGGGGTGATGGGCGGTTATATGCAGCCGCAAGGACATTTACAAGTGATAACCAACACGATAGATTATCATTTGCATCCGCAGGCAGCGCTTGATGCTGCCAGGTGGCAGTGGATTGCAGGGAAGAAAATTATGGTGGAGCCAGAATTCCCTAATCATATTGCGCAAGCCTTGGTCAGGAAAGGCCACGATATTTTGGTGGCGACAGATACCGGGAGCTTTGGGCGCGGACAAATCATATGGAGAGATAAGGATACAGGAGTTTTATTTGGCGGAACAGAATCAAGAACGGATGGAACCATTGCCGCCTGGTAAAAGGGGCATATGGCTGGTTGGATAAGGTCATGGCAATCCAGCCAGCCTATTCGTATGCAATTTGATGTTGGTTTGATCCATTGGTTCTTATATTTTTGCACGTGGATTGACTGAAGGAGCACCTATTGAATAGTAACTGATGATGGAGAGAAGGATGATTATATGACGCAATGGCAATTGTTTTTGGCTTTTTTTCGAGTGGGCATGCTTGGGTATGGAGGGGGACCGTCATCCATACCGCTTGTCCATCAAGAGGTCGTGAAGAAATATGGGTGGATGGATGATGATGAATTCGCGGATGTATTGGCGCTTGGCAATACCCTGCCAGGACCGATTGCGACGAAAATGGCAGGGTATATCGGATATCGGGTGGCCGGGATTACCGGAATGTTAAATGCCCTCCTATCAACAATTTTGCCGACGATTGTCCTGATGATTGCTTTGTTAACAACGGTTGCTTCATTTAAGGATTATACATGGGTAAAGGGGATGACAGTGGCTGTCATGCCAGTGGTCGGAGTCATGCTCGCTGTTTTAACGTTCGACTTCTATCGTAAATCTACTGAAACGCTTGGATGGGGGAAGTCTTTAGTCCTCATAGCTGTAAGCTTTGGACTAATTGAATTGCTTGGCTTGCATCCGGCTATATTGATTGCAGCACTATTAGTGGCGGCAATCTCCAAAAGAGATCCGAAGAAGACAAGTGAAATAGAAGCAAAGAGGGAAGAGCAATGATTATCTATTGGCAAATATTTTTGGCGTTTTTTATACCAGGCATTCTAGGATATGGCGGAGGTCCAGCCTCCATCCCGTTAATTGAAAATGAAGTGGTTGATCGTTATGAATGGATGGATGTCAATGAATTTAGTGAGGCGCTTGCTATTGGAAATGCACTGCCAGGACCAATCGCGACCAAAATGGCCGGGTATATAGGGTACGAGGAAGGCGGAATAATAGGCGGAATAATAGGCGTTTTTGCCACAGTGGCCCCTTCATTATTTCTAATGATTATCCTGCTGGGATTTTTATACCGTTATAAGGAATCCCCTAAAGTAAAGAGGATGACCAGCTATATTAGACCAACAATTGCTGTCTTGCTCGGTGTGATGGCTTTTAATTTCTTCTGCACTTCTTATTCAGACTCAGGAATATGGCAAACCTTATTTTTGGTCGTCATAAGTTTCTTGCTTTTGGAAAGATGGAAGGTTCATCCGGCTTTAGTGATTATGGCCGCTATGTGTTATGGTGCAGTGTTTATGGGCTAGGCTTTTTCGCGTTGGCATCTGCATAAGTTAAGACCAAATCAGAATCAGGCGCCTCCTCACCTCTTTCTAGTTTTCAATCTGTGTATAATTTTTGAATATTAAATTAAAGCATTTACGCGTTAAAGCAATGATGTTAGAATGAATGTGTTATCGTACGCGATGACCTCCTAGTAGATTCACCATGGAAACCGTCCCTGAATTGAGATGTTGGGGGCGGTGTTTTTTGTATAGCTTTCTTCTATAAAAGACAGGGATTTGCATGTCTCTAAATGTAGAATAAGCACGAAAAAAGCCCTTGAAAATCAGTAAAGTTGACTCATAGTCTCATTGGCCGGCTTGTTGTATACTATTGAAAATTAAAGTAAGAAGGTGGGTACATGAATGTAGGTTCGCTGATTAAATATTATCGGACGAAGCAAGGGATGACACAAAGTGAACTTGTTGAAGGCATTTGCTCGGTACCTCATCTTAGTAAAATCGAGAACAATGGGAAGGAGGCTAATGATCAAACCATTGATTTGCTTTTGAAAAGGCTTGGGGCCAATTTGATGGAGGTTCAGCAAAAGAATGTATTGATTGAGAAATTACTAGATGAATGGATCAATGACATTAATTATTTGCAGGTTGAAAAGGCTAGAGAGCTTTATGACCATCTTTCAGGGCTATCTGAATTTATTGCCTACACACCGCATCTTTACTTATATGAACTGTATAAATTGCGCTATTACCTCTTGGTAAGAGAGACGGATAAGGCGAAGATTCATTATAAATGGCTAGAGAAGCACAAAAAGAATTTTTCCTATCAAGAATTATACTTATTGCATTACTATCATGCCATTTGCCTGATTGTTCAGAATAAATACCGTCAAGCGAATGAGGTACTCGACGAGCTAATCGTCTCGCAGGGCGAAGGAGTTACCGCATCTGGAGATGTTTACTATCATTTGGCGCTCGTGAAATGTCATATTGAGCAGCCTGGCTATGCCATTTTTTACGGGAAGCAGGCGTTAACGTCTTTTACGGCTGATTATAACCTCAAAAGGATGCTTCATACATTGATGATTATGGGGATAAGCTATACTGACTCTGGGATTTATGAGGTGGCGTTAGATTGCTATAAGCATTTAGAGCGCAATGCGGAGATTCTCGGGGAAATAGAGATGTTATTATTCACCTATCATAACATCGGTTATTTGAAGCAGAAGATGGGGAAGTTGAAGGAGGCAAGGGATTATTACAAGAGGGCCATGGGCTCTAGCATGGATGATGCCTATTCCTACATGGTCAGCCTGTATTCTTATGCTGAGACGTCCTTCTATCTGGAGGATTATCCTGTTGCGAAAAAAAGCTTCGACGATCTGCAGAAAGAGGCGATGCAGGCAGGCGTGAAAATCTATCAAATCCTTCCTAATTATTATTTATACATGATGAATGGGGAGGAAGAGAAAGCGATCCGGTATTTGGAAGAATACACACTGCCTTATTTATATGATAAGGAGCTGAGTTTTACAGATATCCGGTCAGTTAATAAAATTTTGGCAGATTATTATAAAAAAGCAGGAAAGTTTAAAGAAGCGCTGCAATATACTTATATGGAATAAGTTGATAAGGGGGAATAGAGATGAACCATAAAGCACCTATCCTGCCGCCGGTCACTTAAACATTGAATATGATGCAAACCGATTGCAAATGGCAATCGGTGTTTTTTTGTTTTCTTTGTGCATAAATTTTCTTGGGAAAACAATAAAATGATAGGCACAAACACCTGTTTTGTTTTTGACAGGTTTGGTACTTCTTCCATGTAAAAAAACAAGTGTTTTGTAGAAAAATAATGAAATAAGTAAAATTATGTAACTTTAATAATATAATTTGGTTGGGAAATTTTTAGATATTTTTGATTATTCAAACTATTTAATTGCAATTATAGTAAATTTGCTCCGTTTCCAAAGAAAAAAATAATTAATATACTAGTTTTACATCAAAGAGACACAGAGATTATGAAATGAGAGGAGAGGAAGAAATGAAGTCGAAAAGGTTATTCAGTACAGCCGTGTTGAGTTTGGCGATGGTATTCAGTGGGGCATCCTTCTCATCTGCTGCAGAAATGGAGAAAGCGCCGAAAGAGTCAGTTCAGAAGGAAACGTTCCGGGTGCTGATCAAGGGGTCTCAGACAGAACGGGCACA